>NZ_JBSGBK010000116.1:0-24108 GCF_053601215.1 Amycolatopsis sp. NPDC004772 | reverse complement strand
TTTGGTTGTGTTTTGTGTTGCCGTGGTGGGTGTCTCTGAGGGCGGGGGGGGGGGGGGCCCCCCCCCCCGCCACATTGGGTGCGTCCAGCGCAACCAACGCCACATTGGGGCGCTTGAGGCGGGTCGTCGCTAGCGTGGGCACGTGGAGACGTGGCGGGTGATCGTGACGGCGCTGCTCGCGGTGGCCGGGCTGCCGCTGGTGCTCGTCGTGATGGCGAAGGTGCGCGACCGGACGCAGAGCTCCGGCCAGGTCGCGCTCGGCGGGGTGATCACCTTCACCCTGCTGGTGGTCGTGGGCGTGCTCACCCTGACCGTGCTGCCCGGCGCCCTGAGCTGGGCACTCGTCGCGGCCGTCGCCGCTGCGGCCGGCGTCATGCTGCTGGCCAGTTGAGCGCTGAATTAGGGTGAAGAAGTGACCATTTCCCATGCCGGCTGGACCGACGAGCTTGCCCGCGCCCGGCTGCACTTCGTCACCGGCAAGGGCGGGACGGGCAAGACGACGCTCGCCGCCGCGCTCGGCCTCGCGCTCGCCCGCGAAGGCCGTCGGGTGCTGCTCATCGAGGTCGAGGGCCGGCAGGGCATCGCCCAGCTCTTCGACACCGAGCCGCTGCCGTACGCCGAGCAGCGCATCGCGTCCGTCCCGGGTGGCGGCGAGCTGCGCGCGCTGCACATCGACGTCGAGGCCGCGCTGCTCGAGTACTTCGAAATGTTCTACAACCTGGGCTTCGCCGGCCGGACGCTGCGGCGGATGGGCGCGATCGAGTTCGCCACCACCCTCGCCCCGGGCCTGCGGGACGTCCTGCTCACCGGGAAGATCAAGGAGTGCGTCGGCCGCACGGAGTCCGACGGGCGGCACACCTACGACGCCGTCGTCGTCGACTCGCCGCCGACCGGCCGGGTCGTCAAGTTCCTCGACGTCACCAAGGCCCTGACCGACCTCGCGAAGACCGGCCCGATCCGCGGCCAGGCCGAGGGCGTGGTGCGGCTGCTGCACTCCGGCGAAACCGCGGTCCACCTGGCCACGCTGCTGGAGGAGATGCCGGTCCGCGAGACCGTCGAGGCCGTGGCCGAGCTGGACGGCGCCGACCTGCGCCCGGGCGCGGTGCTGGTCAACCGGGTCCGGCCGCCGCGGCTGCCCGCCCGGTCGGTGACCGCCGCCGCCGACGGGCGCGTCGACGCCTCCCGCGTCCGCGACGGGCTCGCTGCGGCCGGGTTGAAGCTGGCGGAAGACACTTTGGACGCGCTCGTGGAAGAGACTGTCGAACACGCTGTGCGGGTGGCCGCCGAGCAGCGGGCGCGCGAGCAGCTCGCCGAGGCCGACCTGCCGACCCTGGAGCTGCCGGACCTGACCGAAGGCGTCGACGTCGCGGCCCTCTACGACCTGGCCGAAGCCCTGACCGACCAGGGGGTGCGGTTGTGACCACCATCGACATCGACGCGCTGCTCGACGACCAGGAGAGCCGCGTGATCGTCTGCTGCGGCTCCGGCGGCGTCGGCAAGACGACCACGGCCGCGGCGCTCGCCCTGCGCGCGGCCGAGCGCGGCCGCCAGACCGTGGTGCTGACGATCGACCCCGCGCGGCGGCTGGCGCAGGCGCTCGGCCTGCGCGAACTCGGCAACCACCCGAAGCAGGTGCAGGTCGAGGGGTTCGAGCCGAAGGGCGAGCTCTGGGCGATGATGCTCGACATGCGCCGCACCTTCGACGACATGGTGCGCGTGCACGCCGGCCCCGAGCGCGCCGAGCAGCTGCTCCAGAACCCCTTCTACCAGACGATTTCCACGTCGTTCTCCGGCACGCAGGAGTACATGGCGATGGAGAAGCTGGGCCAGCTCGCGGCCACCGGCGAGTGGGACCTGATCATCGTCGACACCCCGCCGAGCCGGTCGGCCCTGGACTTCCTCGACGCGCCGACCCGGCTGTCGAGCGCGCTGGACGGCCGGATGATCCGGCTGCTCACCGCTCCGGCGAAGGCCGGCGGCTGGGGGCTGCGCAAGGTCGTCAACGCCGGGTTCTCGATGTTCGCCAAGGCCGTGTCGACGATCATCGGCGGCCAGCTGCTGACCGACGCGTCGGCGTTCATGCAGGCCTTCGACAGCATGTTCGGCGGCTTCCGCGAGCGCGCCCGCAAGACGGCGGAGCTGCTGCGTTCGTCCGGGACGTCGTTCCTCGTCGTCGCCGCGCCGGAGCCGGACGCGCTGCGCGAGGCGTCCTACTTCGTGGAGCGGCTGTCGTCGGAGTCGATGCCGCTGGCCGGGCTGATCGCGAACCGGACGCACCCGGTGCTCGCGAAGCTGTCGGGCACGGAGGCACTGGCCGCGGCCGAGTCGCTGCAGAACGCCCCCTTGGCCGAGGCGGTGCTGCGGCTGCACGCCGACCGGGTCGAGCTGGCGGCCCGCGAGGAGCGGCTGCTGGCCCGGTTCACCCGGGCGCACCCGGAGGTCGCGCTGGCGAAGGTGCCGGCACTGGCCGGCGACGTCCACGACCTCGACGGCCTGCGCGCCATCGGCGTGAAGCTCGCGGGCTGAGCGGTACGGGCGGCGCGGCAGCAGGACCGCGCCACCCGCAGCCCGGCTCAGCCGACCGAGACGCGTTCCTCCGCGTCCCGCTTGGCCGCTTCGAGCAGGTCGGCCCAGCTCTCCACGTCGGGACGGCGGCGCAGCAGGGCCCGCCGTTCCCGTTCGGTCATGCCACCCCAGACGCCGAAGTTGATCCGGCCGTCGAGCGCTTCGGCGAGGCATTCCGTGCGGACCGGGCAGCCCATGCAGACGGCTTTCGCCCGGTTCTGCTCCGCACCCCGGACGAACAGGCCGTCCGGATCGGCGTCCCGGCAGGACGCGTTGATTCGCCAGCTCGACTGGTTGGTTTCCATACCCCCAGCTCCCTACCCTGGTGATCGACGCACCAGCGGGGAAAGGCACTGCGCTCCCTTGCCCCCGCGAGCGTGTCTCCCTCAGCTCACGTCGGTTACCCGGGCACCTCCCCGGTGCCGGTGCCGCCGTTCGGACCAGGCGAGCTCCCACCCGCGTTGATCCATCCGACGGCTTGTCTTCGTGAGACGTTGACGGACTGTAGGGGCCGTCGGTTCCCCCCGTCGAGACCCAGAATGCCTTCCGTTACCAGTTGTCACCGAAGGGGGGCTGTTTTGTCACTGATTTCACACCTTTGGAGACACGGCGTCACCGGCGCCTGATCCGTTCCGGGTAGCCTGGCCCTCGTGCGAAAAGCGGATGGTTTGTTCAAGCTCATCGGCCTCTGTCTGCTCGCGGGGGTGCTCGTCGCCGGCATGCTCTTCCCCGTCGTGGGGGCGGCCGGCGTCATGTCGAACCAGGCGAGCGAGACGGTGGAGAAGACTTCCTCCGACCTCGCGGACATCCCGCCGCCGCTGGTGACGACGGTCACCGACAGCACCGGCAAGCCCATCGCGACCCTCTACAGCCAGTACCGGCTGCCGATCACCGAGAACCAGATCAACGAGGCCATGAAGTGGGCCCTGGTTTCGGTCGAGGACAAGCGGTTCTACGAGCACCACGGGGTCGACTGGCAGGGCACGCTGCGCGCGGCCGTCAGCAACAGCACCGGCGCCGACACCCAGGGCGCCTCGACGCTGACCCAGCAGCTCACCAAGAACTACCTGATCAACGTCGTCTACCGGAACGACCCGATCGGCCAGAAGAAGGCCCAGGAGCAGTCGATCTCGCGCAAGCTCAAGGAAGCGCGGATCGCGATCAACCTCGAGACGAAGCTGAGCAAGCGGCAGATCCTGGCCAATTACCTCAACATCGTCGAGTTCTCCCGGCAGATCTTCGGCATCGGCGCGGCGGCGCACGCCTACTTCGACACGACGCCGGAGAAGCTCACCGTGCCGCAGGCCGCGCTGCTGGCCGGCCTGGTGAACAACCCGATCAACAACGACCCGTGGAACCACCCGGACAAGGCCACCGCGCGCCGCAACCTGGTGCTCGACCGGATGGTCGACAACAAGAAGCTGGCGAAGGCCGACGCGGACCGCTTCAAGGGCGAGCCGCTGGGCGTGGTCGCGGACGGCCCGAAGAAGCCGCCGGCCAACTGCATCGGCGCCGGCCCGGAGGCCGGGTTCTTCTGCCAGTACGTCGAGGACTACCTCCTCAAGGCCGGCGGGATGACGAAGGACCAGCTCTACTCGGGCGGCTACACGATCAAGAGCACGCTGGACGAGCGCGCCAACCACGAGGCGAAGGTCTCGGCGGAGGCGCAGGTCAAGAAGACCCAGCCGTACATCGCGAACACGTTGTCACTGATCAAACCGGGCAAGGACCGGCACGAAGTGGTGGCGCTGGCGGCGAACCGCGACTACGGGCAGAACCAGGACGCCGGGCAGACGACGTATGCGCTGCCCGCGGGGGTCTACAACACCGGTGGTGCGGGGTCGACGTACAAGATCTTCACCACGGCGGCCGCGCTGGACAAGGGCGTCGCCGGGATCTTCACCCCGGTGCAGGTGCCCGAAAACTACATCTCGCACGTGTTCACCGGTGGCGCGAAGACCTGTCCGAAGACCGGCCCGCCGGCCAACTCGAACTGGTACTGCGTCGGCAACGCCGGTGACTACAGCCGCATCGCCGAGGGCGCGACGGTCCAGACCGCGCTGGCGACGTCGCCGAACACCACGTTCGTCGAGCTCGAAGACCGGCTCGGCAGCACGGCCCCGGGCATCGACATGGCCAGGCGGCTCGGCATGCGCGACACGATGGCGAGCAACATCGGCGGCGGCACCGTCGACCCGAAGGCCGAATCGGAAGCGAAGCGGCTGAGCCAGGCCGAGTACTACGGCCCGCGCGGGGCCAACCCCGGCTTCGGCGCGTTCACCCTCGGCTTCAGCCCGCTGAGCGGCCTGGAACTCGGCAACGTGGCGGCGACGATCCTCTCCGGCGGCGTCTGGTGCCCGCCGACGCCGATCAGCGCGGTCACCGACCGCAACGGGAAACCGGTGCCGATCAAGGAAGCGCCGTGCGAGCAGGCCGTGCCCGAGCCGCTGGCGAACACGCTCGCGGTGGGCATGAGCAAGGACGACCAGCCGGGCGGCACGTCGTTCCAGGCGGCCAACGGCGTCGGCTGGAACCGCCCGATGATCGGCAAGACGGGCACCACCCAGGGCAACGTGTCGGCGACGTTCGTCGGCGGCACCCCGCAGCTGGCGGGCGCGGCGATGACGTTCAAGTTCGGCGGCGGCCAGGGCGGTATCTGCGACGCCGGCCCGGGCAACGTCCGCGTGTGCCCGACCGGCACCATCTTCGGTGGCCGGTCACCGGCCCGGACGTGGTTCGGCGCGATGAAGAACATCATGGAGGGGCAGCCGACGATGGATCTGCCCCAGCCAGATCCGAGGTACATGGGCGGCGGCGCCCGCTGACCGGCCGGAGGGCCCCGCGGACGTCGCGGGGCCCTCCGGCTTTCAGCTCTGCGGCATCTCCGACAGGATCTCCGTGTTCCACCACTGGTAGAGCTTGTCGAGGTCGTCGTTCGTGGTGACCTTCGTGGACAGCAGGATGCCCGCCACGAGGTTCTTCTTCTCCGTCCACACCAGCTGGGCCGGGTCGCCGAGGAAGCAGGTCAGGTACTCGCCCGGGACCGGGTTGGGGACCTCCGCCCGGTAGTACGTGCCCCAGATCTTGGGGTACTTCTCCGGGCGGCACGCGCCTTGGGCGTCGTTGCGGGTGAGCCCCTGGGTCTTCACGATGTTCTGGAAGAACGCGTCCATCGCCGCGGCGTCGGCGAAGCGGAGGAAGCGCGCGCCGGTCGGCTCCGCGAACCAGACGTTGCCGATCCGGACGTCGCCGACCGTCGAACCGCCGCACTCGACCGCCGCCACCGCTCCGGCGGGCGCCGCCGCGTCGGTGCACGTCCGGTAGATCGGTGGTACCGCGGCGGCCAAGCGGTCGTCGTGGGCCGGCTTCGCTTCCGAAGACTTCGGGGATTCCGAAGTGGACGATTGCCCGGTCGAGGTTTCCGTCGGCGGTGCGGGCGTTTCGCCGGTGGTCGGCGGATTCGTCGGGCCGGGGCCGCCGGTCTGGGTCGTCCGGTCCCGCGTGACGACGTACGTGATCACCAGCGCCACCACGACGATGCCCGCCAGCACCGCGCACAGCGCGATCCACCGGTTCCGCTGCGGCTTCGGGGGCTGCGCGGCCGGCGCGGCCACCCGCGGAGGCCCGGTGAACGGACCCGGGTGCGGCGCGGTCGGGAACGGCATCGGCCGTGGCGGGCTGGTGGCCGGCGCCGGGGCGGCGTGCACCGCGATGCCCGGCAACGTCTTCTGCCACGTCGGGATCGGCGGGGCCGGTGCGGTGAGGGCCGCCCGGACGGCGTCGGCGAACGCCCCCGCCGTCGGGTACCGGTCGGCCGGGTTCTTCGCCATGCCGCGCGCCACCACGGCGTCGAGGGCCGGCGGGAGGCCCGGCCGCGCCCGCGAAAGCACCGGCGGCGGCGCGGTCAGGTGCGCGCCCATCTGCGCGGCCGCGCCCTCCGCCGGGAACGGGCGGTGGCCGGTGAGGCACTCGAAGAACACGCACGCCAGCGCGTAGACGTCGACGAGACCGGTGATCGGCGCCTCGCCGAAGCGTTCCGGCGCCATGTAGTCGAGGGTGCCGATCACGTTGCCGGTGCCGGTGATCGACGTCCCCTCGGCGGTCATCGACCGGGCGATGCCGAAGTCCACCAGGTACACGAAGTCCGCGCTCGTCACGAGCACGTTCGACGGCTTGACGTCGCGGTGCACCAGGCCGTCCACGTGGGCGGCGTCGAGCGCCCCCGCGACCTGCGTCACGATCCCGGCGGCCCGCGCGGGGTCGAGCGGGCCGCCGGCCAGCACTTCCTTCAGGTCACGGCCTTCGACGAGCCGCATGTCGAGGTACAGGCGGCCGTCGATCTCGCCGTACGCGTGGATCGGGATCACGTGCGGCTCCCGCAGCCGCGCGACGATCTGCGACTCGCGCCGGAACCGCGCGCGGAAGGCTTCGTCGGTGACGAAGGGCTCGGACAACAGCTTCAGCGCGACGACGCGGTCGTGCGCGGTGTCGTACGCGCGGTGCACCTCGCCCATGCCACCGCGGCCGAGCAGGCCCTCGATCCGGTACGGCCCGAACTGCTCCATCGTTCTCCCCAAGCCCCCCGGCTTGAACACCCTTCTCCGGGCCGACGCAAATGCTAAGCGGCAGGTTCCCCGTAACGGCGGCGAAGTCATCCAACTGTTGAGCACGTATCCTGGGGATTGTGAGCACGCTCAGTAACACACGCACGTCGGGGGCGACGGTGGCGCGCCTCGCCGCGGGGACGGTGGCGCTCGGCGCCGCGACCCTCGGTTACGCCGTCGGGATCGAACGGCGCCGCTGGACCCTCCGCACCGCCGAACTGCCGGTGCTGGCGCCCGGCTCGCGGCCGTTCACCATCCTGCACGTTTCGGACCTGCACATGCTGCCCGGTCACCACAGCAAGCAGCGCTGGGTCGCCGCGCTCGACGAGCTGAACCCGGACCTGGTCGTCAACACCGGCGACAACCTGTCGCACCGGACGGCCGTCCCGGCGGTGCTGCGCGCGCTGGGCCCGCTGCTCGACCGGCCCGGCGTGTTCGTCTTCGGCAGCAACGACTACTACGCGCCCAAGCCGAAGAACCCGGCCCGCTACCTGATGCCGCAGGGCAAGAAGAAGCGCATCCACGGCGTCCAGCTGCCGTGGCGCGACCTGCGCGCGGCGTTCGTCGAGCACGGCTGGACCGACCTGACGCACGTCCGCCGCACGATCGACGTCGGCGGCCGGCGGGTGTTCGCGGCCGGCGTCGACGACCCGCACCTGCGCCGCGACCGCTACGCCGACATCGCGGGCCCGGCCGACAGCGGCGCGGCCGTCCGCCTCGGCGTGACGCATTCGCCGGAGCCGCGGGTGCTCGACACGTTCGCTACGGACGGTTACGACCTCGTCCTGGCCGGCCACACCCACGGCGGCCAGCTCCGTCTGCCGGGTTACGGCGCGATCGTCACCAACTGTGACCTGGATCGCAGCCGCGCCCGCGGCGCCTCCCGCTGGGGGGCGCACATGTGGTTGCACGTCTCGGCCGGTCTGGGGACATCGCCGTGGGCGCCGGCCCGGTTCGCGTGCCCGCCGGAGGCGAGCCTGTTGACGCTGGTCCCGCGCGGGTCAGGGTCGTCCGAGCCCCATAAGTCGGCCCCCCGCAAAGCCCGCGACAGCGTCCGCTAGACTTCTCCACGACCCGTTAAGCAGTACCTCGGGGTGTGGCGCAGCTTGGTAGCGTGCCTCGTTCGGGTCGAGGAGGTCGTGGGTTCAAATCCCGCCACCCCGACGAGTAAGAGCCGGTGTCTTCGGACACCGGCTCTTCTGGTTTCAGCGGGTGGCCGTCACCTCGACCCAGCACTGGCTGAAATCCCCGTCACCACCCCGGGTCCACATCCACGCCGAACGGGCCGCGCTCGCCAGCTGGTCGCGGTCGCGGGCGTACGCCGGGTCTGCGATCGCCGCGTCCAGCCGCGACTCCACGTACTTCGCCAGGTCGCGGTAGCTCATGTCCTCGCGGTACTTCGCCCGCGAAGCCACCTCCGTGAACCCCGCCCGGACGCACTCCTCCGCGATGTGGCGGCCGGCGAACGGGTCGCCGCCTGCGCGCCGGCGCAGGAGGTAGTGGCCTCTCAGCGCCGCGTCGACGTTCGCCGTCTTCGGCCGCAGGCGTGCTTTGCTCCAGTCCGATGTGGACAACGCCAGCCTGCCGCCGGGGCGCAGCACCCGGCGCAACTCCGCCAACGCTTCCGCCGGAGCGGAAAGGTGCTCGAACAGCGCGTGCGAGAACGCCACGTCCACGCTGCCGGACGCGAACGGCAGGTCGTACGCCGAGCCGACGATGAAGTCCACTGTGGACCTTCCGGCCCGGCGGGCCGCCTCGCGGGCGAGCGCCACCTGGCCCGCGTCGCGGTCGACGCCGGTCACCCGGGACTCCGCGGCCAGGCCCAGGGTGATCGAGCCGGGGCCGCAGCCCAGGTCGACCACCCACATGCCCGGCCGGAACAGGGGCTGGGCGAACGTCGCGCGCTCCGCCGCCGTGCGCGCCGCCATCATCGACACCGCGTCTCGCCCGTAGCCCGGCGCGTAACCCTCCAGCACCTCGCACACAGTACGGCCAGAAGGTGGCAGGATCGAGGGGTGAGCACGCAGTCAGCCAACCAATTTCCGCCCGCGGTGGTCCCGGAGCGGCTGTTCGAAGACGCCGAAGCCGAAGCCCGCTGGCGCGCCCGCTTCCACGCCCCGCGCATCTCCGTGCCCGAGTGGGCCCGCGACGCCCCCGACGCCAACGTCTACGTCTCCAACGCCAGCGGCGTCTGGGAGGTCTACGCCTGGAACCGCGCGACGGACGAGCACCGCCGCGTCACCGACCGGCCCAACGGCACCCTGCACGCGACGCCGTCCCCGGACGGCGAGTGGATCTGGTGGTTCGACGACACCGATGGCGACGAGTTCGGCTCCTGGGTCCGCGAGCCGTTCACCGCGACCGAGGGCAGCAAGCCGGAGAAGGCCGTCCCGGACGTCCACGACGGCTACCCGGCCGGCCTCGAGATCGGCACCCGGCTCGTCGCGGTCGGCGTCTCGACCGACGACGGCAGCGAGCTGTTCGCCCGGATCGACGGCGAGACGCGCCGGTTCTACAGCCACCCGGACGACGCCGGCATCGCCTCCCTTTCCCGCGACGAGAGCCTGATCGCGATCTCGCACTCCGAGCACGGCGACTCGCGCCACCCCGCGCTGCGGGTACTCGCGACCGACGGGTTCGAGGCCGTCGCGGAGAAGTGGGACGGCGAAGGCAAGGGCCTCTCCGCGCTCGAATTCTCGCCGTTGCCCGGCGACCAGCGGCTGCTGGTGCTGCACGAGCGCCGCGGTCGCGAGGAGCTGCTCGTCTGGGACGTCCGGGCCGGCACCGAGACCGAGATCGAGCTGGACCTGCCCGGCGAAGTCGTCGCGGGCTGGTACCCGGACGCGCGCGCCCTGCTCGTCGTCCACTTCCACGAGGGCCGCAGTTCGTTGTACCGCTACGACCTCGACACGGCCGATTTGTCCTCAGTGGACACTCCGGCCGGCCGGATCGGCGGCGCGGGCGTCCGCCCGGACGGCACGGTCGAGTACTCGTGGTCCAGCGCCGCCGAGCCGACCGCGGTCCGGTCCCGGACCACCGACGGCACCGATTCGATCCTCCTGGAGCCGCCGGGTGCGCGGGCGCCGGGCTCGGAGCCGGTGACCGACGCGTTCGTCGACGGCATCGGCGGGCGGATCCACGCGCTCGTCTCCCGGCCGTCGGGTCCGCCGGACGGGCCGCTGCCCACGGTGTTCTCCCTGCACGGTGGCCCGCACGCGGCGGACGAGGACCGCTTCTCCGCCTACCGCGCAACCTGGCTCGACGCCGGGTTCGCCGTGGTCGAGGTCAACTACCGCGGCTCGACCGGCTACGGCTCGGCCTGGCGCGACGCCATCGAGGGCCGTCCCGGGCTGACCGAGCTGGAGGACGTCGCCGCGGTGCACGACTGGGCCGTCCAAACCGGACTCAGCGACCCGGCGAAGTGCGTCGTGAACGGCGCTTCGTGGGGCGGCTACCTGTCCCTGCTCGCGCTCGGCACGCAGCCGACGCGGTGGGCGGCGGGCGTCGCCGGGGTGCCGGTGGCGGACTACGTCGCCGCGTACGAGGACGAGATGGAGCAGCTGCGCTCGTTCGACCGCGCGCTCTTCGGCGGTTCGCCGGAGGACGTGCCCGCGGTGTACCGGGAGTGCTCGCCGATCACGTACGTCGACGCCGTGACGGCGCCGGTGCTCGTGCTGGCCGGCGACAACGACCCGCGCTGCCCGATCCGCCAGATCGAGAACTACCTCCACCGCCTCGGCGGCCGCGAGCTGCACCACGAGTTCTACCGCTACGACGCAGGCCACGGCTCGCTGGTGATCGCGGAGACGATCAAGCAGACCGCGATCGAGGTCCACTTCGCGCTGCGGGCCCTCGGCCTGCGCTGACGCACCCGCCGGGAGGCCGGTCCGGTCTCCCGGCGGGGTCAGCGGTCCGAGTACAGGACGCCGCCGGAAGCCCAGTGGTCGGCGCCGATCTCGACCAGCGTGACCTGGACGCCCTCGGGCTTGCCGCCGCAGGTGCGGACGAAGGCGTCGGTCAGCTCGCGGACCAAGGCGCTCTTCTGCGCCGGCGTGCGACCGGGGAACATGGCAACGCTGATCATCGGCATGAGGGGCAGCCTAGAGCCCCCGGTTCACCGTCTGAAGCTTGGTGACGGCGGCCGCGTCACCCTCGAACTCCAGGTGAACGGCGTCACGGCCGAAGACGAACAGCAGCAGATCGACCGGTTCGCCGACAACGGTCACCGGATCGGGCCCGGTCTTGACGGCGGCCTCGCGGCCGTCCTTCGTGTGCAGCGTCACGCCGACGGGTGACTTGCGGAGGTTCAGCTTGGCGGCCTGCTTCGCCGACTTCCAGGCGGCGGCGTCCCGGGTGGGGTCCGCGGGCCGCGGCGCCCAGCCGTCCTGCGCGCGCCGGACGTCCTCGTGGTGGACGAGGAACTCGGCGGTGTTGGTGAGCTCGTCGAGCGGGCCGATCGCGGTCGGCCAGAACTTCGACGGCCCCTGCCGCACCTGCTCGACCAGGTTCGCCCACGGCTTGGCGGCGTAGCGATCCTGGACTTTCTGCGTGTACCCGGCCAGAGCGGGCACGACGATCCCGGGAGCGGCGTCCGCCCGGTGCTCCCGCACGACGAGGTGTGCGGCGAGGTCCCGCGTGGTCCAGCCGTCGCACAAGGTCGGCGCATCCGGCCCGAGTTCGTCGAAGAGGGCGCTCAACGCCCGGCGTTCGTCAGCAGCGACACCCATGTGGTCGACGTTACCCGCCGGTAGACGCCGTGGCGACGGGAAGAGACGCCTGGCACGTGTCGTTACTCCTGAGGTGAGCCGACTCTTCAGCCCGATCACCGTCCGGGGACTGACCCTGCCCAACCGCGCCTGGGTGTCGCCGATGTGCCAGTATTCCGCTACCGACGGCCTACCCGGCGACTGGCACCTCGTGCACCTCGGCCAGTTCGCCGCCGGCGGCGCGGGGCTGGTCCTCACCGAGGCGACCGCGGTGACCCCCGAAGGCCGGATCAGCCCGCAGGACACCGGGATCTGGACCGGCGCGCAGGCCGAGGCGTGGCGCCGGATCGTGGGCTTCGTCCACGGCCAGGACACCGCCATCGGCATCCAGCTCGCCCACGCCGGCCGCAAGGGCTCGACCCGGCGGCCGTGGGAAGGCCAGGGCAGCGTCCCGTCCGAAGAGGGCGGCTGGCAGAGCGTCGGAGCGGACGCACAGCCCTTCGGCGGTTACGCTCCCGCGCGGCCGCTGAGCACCGACGAGGTCGCCGCGTTGCCGGACGCCTTCGCCGCGGCGGCCCGCCGTGCCGTCGACGCCGGCTTCGACCTCATCGAGCTGCACTTCGCGCACGGCTACCTGGTGCACCAGTTCCTTTCGCCGCTGTCCAACACCCGCACCGACCGCTACGGCGGCGACTTCGACGGCCGCACCCGGCTCGCGCTGGAGATCGCGGACGCGGTGCGCGCGACCACGGACGTCCCGCTGTTCGCCCGCCTTTCGGCGACGGACTGGACCGAGGGCGGCTGGACCGTCGACGACTCGGTCCGCCTCGCGAAGCTGCTCGCCGAACGCGGCATCGACTTCATCGACGCGTCCTCCGGCGGCAACACCCCGCACCCGGACATCCCCGTCGGCCCGGGCTACCAGGTGCCGTTCGCCGAGCGCATCCGCACCGACGCCGGACTGCCGACCGGCGCGGTCGGCATGATCACCGACCCGCACCAGGCGGAGGCCGTGATCGCCGGCGAACAGGCCGACGCGGTGTTCCTCGCCCGAGCCCTGCTGCGCGACCCGCACTGGCCGCTGCGCGCGGCGAACACCCTCGGCGCGGACGTGCGGTGGCCGGCGCAGTACGCCCGCGCCAAGTCCTGGCACTGACCGTCCATCACCGCCGTGGCCACGAAGGCTAGGCCACTCAGGTGATCCACGGTCTTTTTGTCGAGCGGAGGGCCTCGCGTCTGGTGCCGCCATCCGGCGGAGCCGTCACAATCCACTGATGCGCACCTGGTGGATGAAACTGCGAGCCGCTCGCCAAACCTCGTGGTGGCTCTGGTTTGTCCTTGCCGTGGTACTCGTGGTTTTCGGTGAGGTATTTCGTCGCCAGCACCTGAATGACCAGCAGGTCGCACGACTGATCCAGGTTGCCGGCTTGGTGCTCGCCCTGGTGACAGCACTCATCAAGGTCGTCGCCTGGACGAAGGCACGTTTGCGCGGCACCCCGACGGAAGGGAGTGCCGTCGAGTTACTCAGATCCGAAATCTTCCGCAGGGAAGAGTCCAGCCGCTACCACTTGCTTGCCGACACCACCTCGGCGAACCTTGCATACTCCGACGGCAATACGGGAACCCCGGACCGATTGCCACTCATTCGCCGACTGATGAACGGATTCGTCCGCTACCGGGTCGGTCAGGACGGAAGGCGGGGAGACCTGGCCGACATCGGCGAGTTCTTCGCCGGCCTCCCCACCGGACGGTTGATCATCCTGGGAGACCCCGGGTCCGGAAAAACCATGATGTGCATCGAACTCGCGCTGCAGTTGCTGAAATCGGGCACGCCGGACGCACCATTACCAATCCGGTTGAGCCTCGCCAGCTGGGACGTCCAGCAGGAACTGGAGACCTGGCTGGCCGATCGGCTGGTTGTCGACTACGGCATCCGAGCCGCGAGCGCCAAGGAAATCGTGACCGCACGACCTCGTAGGTTGTTGCCCATCCTCGACGGACTCGATGAGATGGATCGAGCCGACACTGCAGAACCCAGCCGAGCCTTCCGGGCCCTTCGAGTACTCAACGAATACATTGACGGGCAGCTCCGAGGATGCGTGGTGGTAACATGTCGATCCGAGCGTTTCGCGCAACTGGAGAGCAGCGGAGCAACGCTTCGTGATTCGACCAAGGTCCAGATACTTCCCCTGCAGCACGCGCAGATAGTTGACTACATCGGGAACAGGTTCGAGGCTGACGCACACCAACGTCGTCGATGGCTCGACACTGTCGACGCACACGCAGAGGTTCTGGACGAAGTGCTCTCCACTCCTTGGCGCCTCCACTTGGCCACCACCCTGTTCGACTCCGCAAGGGACCCCGACGAGATGTTCGCCCTTGAAAACGGGTCGCGGGCCACCCGGGCGGCCCAGATCAAAGACTTCTTACTTGATTCCTACGTTGCCGCAGCCGTCTTGAAAACGAGCAAGGACAAGCCGGTGAGATACCCACCGGAAAAGGTCGAGCTCTGGCTCGGGAAACTTGCCGAACACCTGACCTGGCAGGAAACGACCGCTTCCAAAGAGCCCGGGGCGCCTGCCGGACTTTCCGGCATCGACCTCATACCACACCTTCTCTGGCCCATTGCGGGAAGAAAGTTGGTTCGATACACCCACATCATCGCCAGTTTATCTATATTTTACACTGTCGCCCTCGGAATTTTCGGAACCAAGCTGTCCGATACTTTTCAGCAGTTCACTTTGGGACTTGACGTCACGACCCCCTGGGTGAAGATCGCGATCATCATCGGACTCCACGCCGCGGTATTCTTCGCTTTTCCTGCCCTGATATTCAGCGGAGCCTGGAAACACTGGCCGACACCGTGGGTGCGCAACCGTGTCCGAGTACCACCCAAAGACCGGCTTCGCATCAGCGTCAAGGACGGCAGCAAAACAGCCCTCCGCGCAACTGGTGGCGGTATGATATTCGGAGCCGCCCTACTCGGAGTCGTTACCGCCAAAAGGGAATTTAAATGGCCCCGAAACCCTACTGGATAGCATTATTGTTGCTGTCGGATTCACCGTTTTTACTGGAGCATGCCTTGGCGTTGCCTTAGGCTTGGTGTCCGCATTGATAAACGGACTGTCGGCACGTATCACCGAGTGGAACCACGGAGTAGAGATCGCGAATCCAAACTCGGCTTTGAGATTCGAACTAATCTTTTTCACTTTACTTGTCCCCCTAGCCGGCTCCTTGATCCTGGTCGTCTTGGACTGGATAGCCGACGTTCGCCAACCCAACCTGGTGAACATCTTCTATGATTTCTTGGGAATATCGTCGCTGATCACTATTTCGCTCATCCCCACTGCGGTCAGGTACGCCACAGGAATCCTGTTTGCCGCGACGAAGGGACTGCTTCCGCTGCGGCTCTCCCGGTTCCTGTCGTGGGCGATCGAGGCAGGGCTGCTCCGGAGGTCCGGGGTGAGCTACCAGTTCCGACACCTCGAACTCCAGCAGCACCTGACGAAGACCCGGGCAGCCCGACAGCAACCCCAGCTGCCCGAGTCCTCACTGAACTAGTGGTGGAACGCGGTCGCCTTCGCTGGGTCCTTCGGGCGGCCGCCCAGCTCCTCCAGCTCCGGCAACACCCGCTTCAAATCCGCCAGCAGCAAGTCCGCCAGGTCGTGCGTGAAGCCGTTGCGGACCACGATTCGCAGCACCGCCAGGTCCGTCCGGTTCTCCGGGAACGTGTACGCCGGCACGAGCCAGCCCCGCTCGCGCAGCCGGCGGGACACGTCGAAGACGTCGAAGCCCGCCTCCGGGGTGGTCGTGAACGCGAACACCGGCAGCTGGTCTCCCCGCGTCAGCAGCTCGAAGGGCCCAAGGGACGCGATCCCGGATGACAGGTGCGTGGCGACGTCGCGGGAAGCCTGCTGCACCGCTCGGAAACCGTCGCGGCCCAGGCGGACGAACGTGTAGTACTGGGCCGCGACCTCGGCGCCCGGGCGGGAGAAGTTCAGCGCGAACGTCGGCATGTCGCCGCCGAGGTAGTTCACGTTGAACACCAGCTCGGACGGCAGCGCCGCCTTGTCGCGCCAGAGCACCCAGCCGACGCCCGGGTACACCAGGCCGTACTTGTGGCCCGAGGTGTTGATCGACGCCACGCGCGGCAGGCGGAAGTCCCACTCCAGGTCCGGGTCCAGGAACGGGGCGATCATCGCGCCCGAAGCGCCGTCCACGTGCACCGGGATGTCCCAGCCCGTGCGCTCGGACAGCGCGTCCAGCGCCGCCGCGATCTGCGCGACCGGCTCGTAGCTGCCGTCGAACGTCGAGCCGAGGATCGCGACCACGCCGATCGTGTTCTCGTCGCAGCGGGCCACCGCCTCGTCGGCCGTCAGGTGGTACCGGTCGCCCTCCATCGGGACCAGCCGGGGCTCGACTTCCCAGTACTCGCAGAACTTTTCCCAGCAGACCTGGACGTTCGCCCCCATCACCAGGTTCGGCTTCCCGCTGCGGCCGAGGCGGGCCCAGCGCCGCTTCAGCGCCATCCCGGCGAGCATGCAGGCCTCCGACGAACCGGTCGTCGAGCAGCCCATGACGTCCGCGGGATCCGGCGCGTGCCACAGGTCGGCGAGGATGTTCACGCAGCGCCTCTCGAGCTCGGCCGTCTGCGGGTACTCGTCCTTGTCGACCATGTTCTTGTCGACGCACTCGGCCATCAGCTCGCGCGCCTGCGGCTCCATCCACGTCGTGACGAACGTGGCGAGGTTGAGCCGCGCGTTGCCGTCCAGCATCAGCTCGTCGCGCACCAGCTGCAGCGCGGTGTCCGGCGGCAGCGGGTCCTCGCGCAGCTTGTCGTGCGGCATGACGAAATCCGCCGCCAGTGCCGGGTTCGCCCCGGCGTAGAACGGATTCGTCCCGCTCGCGCGGTCCGGGCGATCGGCGTTCCCCTGATGCAAGACCATGCCACCGAACGTACTGGCCCGCACCGACGAAAAAGGGCCGCTCCGTCCGGAACGGCCCTTTCGTGGCGGAAAATCAGGCCTGCTGGGCCTGCCACATCCAGTGCGCCTCTTCCAGCGCCCGGGTGATCTCGATCAGCAGGTCCTGCGTGACGAGGTCGCTCTTGTCGGTCTCGTCGATGCGCTGGCGCAGCCGCTCGATCAGCGCCGCGAGGATGTCGACGATCGCGGAGACCGTGGACTCGACCGACTGCCAGTTGTCCGGGTACTCGGGCACGCCCGAGCTCTCGACGACGGTCTTCGCCTTGCCGTTCGGCGAGATGCCGATGGCGTTGGCGCGCTCGGCGACCTCGTCGACGTACTGGCGCGCGGTGTTCACCAGCTCGTCGAGCTGCAGGTGCGCACTGCGGAAGTTCGACCCGACGACGTTCCAGTGCGCCTGCTTGGCGATGAGGGACAGGTCGACCAGGTCGACCAGCGTCGCCTGCAGGGCGTTGCCGGTGATCTCCTTGTCGGCCTCGGAAAGCGGGCTCTTGATCGGAGACTTGCTCATCTCTGGTTATCCCTTCCTCGGACTCGTACGGGCGTCAGGTGGTCAGACGGTGGCGGAGAGGGCGACCTCGATGTTGCCGCGGGTCGCGTTCGAGTACGGGCACACCTGGTGCGCCTGCTCGACCAGCTGGTCGGCCTGGGCCTGGTCGAGACCCGGCAGCGAGACGTTCAGCGCGACGCCGAGGCCGAACCCGACCTCCTGCTTGAGCACGCTGACCTCCGCGGTCACGGTCGAGCCGGTCAGCGGCACCTTGGCCTGGCGCGCGACCAGCTGCAGGGCGCTGTGGAAGCAGGCCGAGTAGCCGGCGGCGAAGAGCTGCTCGGGGTTGGTCTTGTCCCCGCCCGGGCCACCCATCTCCTTCGGGATGGCGAGCGACTCGTCGATGACGCCGTCGGACGACGTCACTTCGCCGTTGCGGCCGTCGCCGCGCGCCGTTGCCACCGCGGTGTAGATCGCCTGACCCATGCTCAGCCTGCCTTCTGTCGCGGACGCTCCTCAGCGAGCGTCTCACTGGGCACAACATCCCGCATCCGCGGAACGGTGCCCCCACATGGCAGGCATCACGTCGTTTTATTACCCGGCGGCCACCGGGCGAAACGTCATGCGGCGCGCGTCACGGCGAACTCCGCGACCTGCCGCCCGATCAGGCGAAGGGTGCGGACGCTCTTCTCGTCCGACGCGCCGCCGGCCTCGTCGAACTTGGTCTCGGCCGAGTTGATCGAGCCACCCAGCGGGGTGGCCCAGCCGCGCAGGGCGTGCGTGATCGTGCGGAGCTGCTCGAGCGTGGTCACCGCGGCCTGCCAGCCGTAGGCGACGGCGGCGAGGCCGACCGCACGGCCGTCGAGGTAGGGGCGGCGGTCCTCGCGCAGGTCCTCGACGTAGTCCAGGGCGTTCTTGACCAGGCCGGACAGCGCGCCGTGGTAGCCGGGCGAGACGACGATGAGGCCGTCGGCCTCGCGGATGGCTTCCACCAGCCGGGTGGCACGCTCGTCGCGTTCGGGGACGCCGGCGTCGTAGAACGGCAGCACGAGTTCCGGGCCGGTGAGCAGCCGGGTCCGGACGCCCACCTCCGCCGCGCCGTCGAGCGCGATCTGCAGCGCATGTTCGGACTGCGAGCCCTCGCGCAGAGAGCCGCCGATCCCGAGCACGTTGATCGTCCTGGCTGAAGTCACGTTTTCCAGGCTAACCCCTCCAGTTAACTGGAGGACCAGACTCTGGGACCGAGGTGCTGGTCACAACTGGACCGGTTACCTACTGGCAAGTAACGTCACCTCCAGCCCCGACGCTGATGGAGGAACCATGGCGATCCCGCTCCCGGTCCGCGCCCAGGCGGCCGCGTCCCAGCTCGCGTTCTGGCTGCCCGCGCCGGTGCGGCGGGCGGTCGCGGGCCGGCCCGTCCGCATCGACGGCCAGGAGCTCGCGCTCGACGCCCGGCTCCTCCTCCGGCTCCAGAAGATCGCCCGGGCCGAGCTGGTGCGCGGGTCGGTCGAGCAGTCGCGGGCCCTGCTCGACGCGGGCCGGCACCTGGTCAGCGGGAAGCCGATCGAGCCGGTCTCGGTGCGCGAGGTCGCCGTGCCGACGCCTGACGGCGACTTACCGGCGACGTTGTACACGCCGGTCGGGCTGCCCGAAGGGTCACCGCTGCTGGTGTTCTTCCACGGCGGCGGCTGGGTGATCGGCACCCGCTCCAGCCACGACAACGCCGTCCGCTTCCTGGCCAAGCACGCCGGGGTCCGGGTGCTGTCGATCGAGTACCGCCTGGCCCCGGAGTTCCCGTTCCCGGCGGCGACGGAGGACGCGCTGGCGGCGTTCGAGTACGCGGTGGCGAAGGCGAGTGACCTGGGCGCAGACCCGGCCCGCATCGCGGTGGGCGGCGACAGCGCGGGCGGCAACCTCGCGGCGGTGACGGCCCAGCAGGCGCTGCGCCGCGGCGGCCCGGTCCCGGCGTTCCAGCTGCTGATCTACCCGGCGACGGACTTCGCACAGCGGTACCGCTCGCAGGACTTGTTCGCCGAGGACCTGTTCCTGACCGACGTGCACATGAAGTGGTTCGAAGGGCATTACGTGCCGTCGGGCACGGATCTGACGGACCCGCGGTTGTCGCCGCTGCGCGCGGAGGATCTGAGCGGGCTGCCGCCGGCCCTGGTGGTGACGGCGGGGTTCGATCCGCTGCGCGACGAGGGCGAGGCGTACGCGGAGAAGCTGCGCGAGGCCGGGGTCGAGGTGGCGTTGCGGCGGCACGAGGACCTGATCCACGGGTTCATCAACTTCACCGGGGTGGGCACGCGGTTCCGGGAGGCACTCGCGGAGACGGCCGGCGCACTGCGGCAGGGACTGTCCAAAGTGCACTGACGCGGCCGCCGGAGGCGGGGTTTCGCGTGGGCGGGCAACCGCGCCGGGCAACCGCAGCGAGCGAGCCGCGGTGAAACGACCCGGAGCCCGGCGCGGAGGAATGTCCGCGGCCGGGCTCCGGGCCCCCCTGTTTCCTGCGGTGGCTACGAGCCCGGGACCGGCAGCGGTGGCAACGGCAGCGGCGGCACCGGCAGGCCGCCGAGCAGTCCGCCCAAGATCCCGGTGACGGCCGCCAGCAGGGCCTTGACCAGGTCGCTGACGATCTTCAGCGGCCCCGGCAGGTCCGGCAGCGAGGGGATCGGCAGCGGCAACGGCGGGAGCTGGCGCGCCTTCGCCGTCGGGTCGGCCAGGAGCCTGGTGGACTCGTCGGCGCGGCCCTTGGCGAGGCCCGCGAGCTGCCCCGTCTCGGTCTGGACCGTGTAGCGCTTTCCGGCCGCGATGTCCGCGAGGACCGGGCTCAGCTGGCCCAGGTCCGCCCGCGTGGCGCCGACGTCGCCCGCGTAGGCCACCTTGGTGAGGTCGTCACGCATCTGGAGCACCTGCGCGGCGAGGGCCTGGGTGCTGGAGGAACCCTTGCCCCCTTCCGGGCTCGCCGACGCGATCCCCGCCGTCGCCACCGCCAGCAGACTGCCGGCGGCTACCAGGGCGATGGATCGCCCGAACTTGGCTTTCATTCCTTACCTCCTGGCCTCGGGAGACCTGACGGGTTAAATCGATACCCCCCGTGTCGGAGATAAGCCACCCGATCACCGGTTCGGGAGGTTTAACACCCTTACGTGCCGGATCTGAATGGTGCGAACTGGCCCGCATTGGATTAACCGCGAAACCTTGCTTTTCCCCCTGAAGATCACCATGACCGATTCCGAGGATCACCGCTGGTAGCATCCGTCCACTATGGAACGTTTGGGTAACCCACACGAGTGTAAACAGTGATCATTTAGCCTCATCACTCCGTCGGACCGCGTGTCTCGACTGCTCCAGATGGGGCGTCCCCCACGCTCGCATCGCCACCCACACGGTTTCCCCCGAGGTGGGCGCGGAAATGCGAAATCAATTCCGGAATTCAGAGCGGCAGGCCGGCGTCCAGGTGGGCGACGGCCCGATCGATGACCACGAGCGTGTCGGCCTCCGGGTCCGCCGCGGCGCCGAGGAACGCGGCCAGCACCACACCGACCACCGCGCCGGCCCAGTTGCGGACCTCGAAGTCGTCCACGGCCCGGCCGGTGCGCCGCGCGGCCAGCCCGGCCAGCAGGTCGATGCCCTCGGCGAACTTGTCCATCACCGCGCTGCGCAGCTCCGGCTCGCGGAACACGAGCCGCTGCCGCTGGCGTTCCCGCTCCCACTCGCCGGCCGGCAGCTGCTCGCGGATGAAGCTCACCGTCGCCCGCAGCGCACCGATCGGGCTCAGCTCCGGCGCCTGCGCGACCGCGGCCTCGATGAGCACCGGGTCGAACGGGTCGTAGAGCACCGTCGCCTCCTTCGTCGGGAAGTACCGGAAGAAGGTGCTGGGCGAGATCTCCGCCGCGGCCGCGATCTGGTCCACCGTCGTGGCGCTGTACCCCTGCTCCTCGAACAGCCGCAACGCGTGCCGTTGGATCGCGGCACGCGTCTTGGCCTTCTTCCGCTCGCGCAGTCCTGCAGGCTCACCCGGCGACGACGTCATGCTCCGATTCTCGCGGCTGCACCCCGGTCGCCGTCCGCCCGGGCAGGAACACCAGCGCGAGCAGCGCCCCGGCGAGCGTGAGGCCGGCGCACACCCACAGCGTGGCGGCCATTCCGTCGGTGAACGCGGCGCGAGCCGACGCGGCCAGGCCGGGCCGGTGCAGCTGCTCCGCCACGGCGACCGCGCCGGAGGCACTGCCGCGCACCGCGTCGGCGACCGGCGCCGGCAGGCCCGTGACGTCGACGCCGTCGCGGTAACCCCCGTTGAGCACCGTGCCCAGCACCGCGACCCCGATGGTGCCGCCGACCTGGCGCAACGCCTGGATCAGCGCCGAACCGGCGCCCGAGCGGCCTTCGGTGAGCGCGCCCATCGCCATCGTCATCAGCGGCGGCAGCGTGGCGCCGGTGCCCAGCCCGATGACGACCTCCCAGGCCGCGGTGGTGCCGTAGCCACCCGACGGCGACGTCGTCGAACCCCAGGCCAGCCCGCCCGCGAGCAGCACGAACCCGCCCGCGACGACCGCGCGCACGCCCAGGACGGCGACCAGCCGTTCGGCGATCTTCGCCGCCACCAGCATCCCGCCGATCAGCGGCAGCAGCCGGACGCCGGTCTGCAGCGCGTCGGCCTCCTGCACGGCCTGGAACAGCTGCGGCAGCACGAACAACAGGCCCATCAGCGCGAAGGACGCCATCGTGGCCAGCACCGCGCCCCAGACGAACCGCGGCTCTCGGAACAACGCGAGGTCGGTGAGCGGCGCGGCCACCCGCGTCTGCGCCCGGCAGAAGACCGCCAGCAGCGCGGCGCCCAGCGCGATCAGGCCGTACGTCACCGGGCTCGCCCAGCCGTGCTCGCCGGCGTGGACGAAACCGTACGTGAGCGCGATCAGCCCGGCCGTCGAGAGCGCGATGCCGGTGAAGTCGATCCGGCCGCCGCCGTCGCCCGGCGTGAGCGGCACGAGGAACAGCACCGCGGCGACGCCGACCGCGGTCAGCGGGACGTTGATGAGGAACACCGAGCCCCACGCGAAGTGGTCGAGCAGCCAGCCGCCGAGCAGCGGCCCGAGCGGGATGCCGGCGAACGTCGCCAGCACCCACGCCGTCAGCGCCTTCGCCCGCTCCTCCGGCGGGAACAGGATGTTCAGCAGCGAGAGCGAGAGCGGGATGAGGAACGCGGCGCCGACGCCGAGCCCGACGCGGGCGGCGATCAGCTCACCCGGCGACCCCGCGTAGGCGCATCCCAGCGAGGCCAGCCCGAACACGGCGAGCGCGCCGAGCAGCAGTTTCTTCGGCCCGAATCGGTCGCCGAGCAGGCCGGCGGGCAGCAGCAGCGCGGCCAGCGCCAGCGTGTAGGCGTTGCCGAACCACTGGAGCTGCGTGGTCGTGGCGCCGAGGTCGACGGCCAGCGTGGGCACGGCCACGTTCAGCACGGTCAGGTCGAGCCCGATGGTCAGCAGGCTCACCGCGAGCGCGCCGAGCGCCCACCACCTGCGGGGATGTACTTGAGTCATAGCGACCCCCAATTGATAGTTACTACCAAGTGAGAGTAGCTTTCATAATTTTCCGGCGCCAGGGGGTCCGGCGGCGGAAATAAGTTGCACGCGCGTACCACCTTGGGTTCTCATCGAGGACGTGCCTCTGCAGCCGTACCGCCGGGTGCTCTCCGTCCCCCGCGTCCCCTCGACGATGGCCCTGATGTTCCTGGCGCGCCTCCCGATGACCATGAACGGCGTGCTGATGACGCTGTACATCGTCACCGGGCTCGGCCGCGGCTACGGCGCCGCCGGGCTGGTCGGCGGCTGCGTCACCCTGGGGATGGCCCTCGGCGCGCCGCTGCTCGGCCGCTGCTTCGACCGGTACGGGCTGCGTCCGGTCGTCGCCGTGTGCGGGATCGGCACGACGGTGTTCTGGGTCGCCGCGCCGCACCTGCCGTTCGAGGCGCTCGCCGTGGTCGCGGTCGTGGCCGGGATGCTTTCGGTGCCCGCCGGGTCACTGGCCCGGCAGGTCCTGGCCACGCTCGTGCCGCTCGAGGAGCGCCGCGCGGCCTACTCGCTGGACACGATCTCGATCGAAGCGACGTTCATGATCGGCCCGGCGGCCGGCATCGCGGCCATCACGACGTTCTCCCCGACCTGGACGCTGACCGCGCTCGGCGTGCTGTTCGGCGGCACGGCGTTCCTGATCTGGCTGGTCAACCCGCCGATCCGCGAGGGCGCGGGCCAGGCGGAGGAGCTCGGCCCGCGGCCGCCGCTGCGGAGCTGGCTCACGGGCCGGCTCGTGGGGACGCTGCTGATCGCGGGCGGCGCACTGTTCGTGCTGGTCGGCACCGAATTGGCGACGCTGGCGGCCTTGCGCGCGAACGGCGAACTCGGCGTCACCGGGCTGGTCATCGCGGTGATGTGCGTGGCGTCGATCATCGGCGGCATCGTGCACGGCGTCGTGAAGCGGTCGCTTTCGCAGGGCGCGCTGATGCTGCTGCTCGCGCTGCTGGTGGTGCCGGTCGGTCTGGCGGACCACCCGTGGTGGCTGCTGATGCTGGCGCTGATCCCGACGAACCTGCTGTGCGCGCCGACGCTGGCGGCCACGACCGAGACGGTCTCCCGCCTCGCCGCGGACCTGGGCCGGGGCGAGCCCCGTTGCGTGGCCGGCGCGGCGGCGACGATGCCCCAGCTGGCGAGGTGCCGCAGCAGCTCCCGGTACCGATCGGGCGGCTGCAGCCACCCGTG
>NZ_JBSGBK010000115.1:0-24211 GCF_053601215.1 Amycolatopsis sp. NPDC004772 | reverse complement strand
CGGCCCGCGGCGAAGCCGCGGATGTCACGACTCTTGCGGGGGTCCGGGTGGCAGAGCCCCCGGCTCGCGGCGAAGCCGCGGATGTCACAACTCTTGCGGGGGTCCGGGTGGCAGAGCCCCCGGCTCGCGGCGAAGCCGCGGATGTCACGGCCCTCTGCGCGCACCGGCCGGTGGTCGGGAAGATCCGGTTCGCAAGCCCTGCGTCCATCGTCTCCCCTGGTCAGGTCGTCGCCGGTACCGGCCGCGCACCGCGGTCTCTCCCGTGGTCGGCCGGTTTCCAGTAGTCTGCCCCAACCCAACATGAAAGTCCTTACGGTGGATACCGAAGTAAATCCCGAGCACCCCGCCAGCGGGGCTTCGGTACCGAAGCGTCCCGCCCCGCGGCTCCCCGGCCGCGAGCCCGAGCTCGGCCGCCTGACCGGTCTCTTCCCGGTCGTCCTGGGCGGCGCGGCCGCCAACGCGGTGCTGGCCGGGGAGTTCGGCATGGGCAAGAGCGCCACCCTGCGGACCACCGCGGCGCTGGCCGCGGACGCGGGCTTCACCATCGCGACGGCCACCGGGTCGCGGCTGGAGAGCCACCTGGCCGGCGGGGTCGTCCGCCAGCTGGCCGACGCGCTCGAGGAGCCCGGCGCGCCCCCGCGCCCGCCCGTCGCCGAGCTGTGCGGGGCGGCCGGCGAGAGCGAAGCGCTCGACCTCTTCTTCCGGATCGTCCGCGACGCCACCGACCGCGGTCCGCTGTTCCTCGGCATCGACAACATCCACCTGGCCGACGCCTGGTCCATGCGGTGCCTGGCCTACCTCCGCAGCCGCGTGCTCGACCTGCCGGTGCTGGTCGTGCTGACGTCGGTCATCGGCTACCCGCAGCACCGCGAGGTCGCGCTGCTGGACATGGTGGGGAGCACGCCGCTCACGGTCACGCTGAACGGCCTCGGCGACGCGGCCGCGGCGGAGGTCCTCGGCCTCGCCCCCGGCGAGCTGGCCTCCGCCTGCCGCGAGGCGACCGGCGGCAACCCGGTGCTGCTGCAGGCGCTGCGGCCGCGGCTGCTGCCCGGCGCGGACCCGCACGAGCTCGGCTCGTCGCTGATCGGGCAGGTGCTCACCACGCGGGTGCAGGAGTTCCCGCACGCGCCGGCCATCCTGCACGCGGCGGCGATCCTCGGCGAGGACGCCGGCTTCGACCTGCTGGCCCGGCTGGCCGGCGTCGACGAGCTCGACGCGCTGCAGGCGATCGACACCCTGGTCCGGCTGCACGTGCTGACCAACAGCGACCAGCCGACGCTGACCTACTCGTTCGTCCGCAACTCCCTGCTCAAGGACATGCCGCACACGACGCGGGCGGTCAACCACTCGCGGGCGGCGAAGCTGCTGACCGAGGCGGGGGCGCTGCCCGAGCGCGTGGCCGCCCACCTGCTGGAAGCGCCGTCGATCCGGATCCCGTGGGCGGTGGACGTGCTGCGGCTGAGCGCGCGCGACGCCGTGTTCTCCGGACGGCCCGAGCTGGCCGCGCGGCACCTGCGCCGGGCGCTGGAGGAGCGGCTGACGTCCGGGCGCCGGATGGCCGTGCTGCTGCAGCTCGCGCACGCGGAGTTCCAGTTCGACCCGCCCGCCGCGGCGAAGCGGGTGCGGGAGGCCGTCGACACGGTCGGCAACCGCGAGACGGCCGCGTACATCGCCACCGCGATGCTGTTGTCGCTGTGCGGCGGCCAGGACGCCCGGCTCGGGATCAGCGCGGCGGGCCAGATCGCGGCGCGGCTCGACGCGGGCGGCCCGGACGCGGTGTGGCCGCTGCTGTGCATGACCTACCTCGCCGAGGCCGGCAGCCGGCTCGGCCCGCCCCCGGAGTTCCGCGACTTCGAGGAGCAGTGGGCGCCGCTGACCGACCCGGCGGCCCAGCGGAGCCGCTCGGCGCTGCTGGCGCTGGACGCGGTCCGCAGCGGCGAGTCGGCGCAGGACGCCATCGGCCACTTCGCCGACGCGCTGAGCCAAGCCGGGGCTCCGGCCCAGGCCGGCGCTGCCACCCGGGGAGTGGCGGGCGACGACGGCGACCTGTTCGAGCAGCACTACTTCTTCACGCTGGCCACGGCGGTGCTCGCGGACGAGCCGGCCCACGTCGACCGGCTGTGCCGGGTCCTCGACGTCGAGCGCGAGCCCTGGGACGTCCACGTGCCGCACGGCGCGCTGCCCACCCTGGCCCGCGGGATCGCCCTGCAGGCCAGCGGCGACCTGCAGCGCGCGAGCGTCCACTTCGAGTCGTTACTGCGCCGCTTCGACGAACGCGGCGCGACGACGACGTGCCCGGTCGGCGTCCTGTGCGCGGCGAAACTCGTCGAATGCTGGGTGGACCTGGGCCGCTTCGAGGCGGCGACGTCCCTGCTGGACCGGATGGACTTCGTCGCCAGCCAGGGCCTGTTCACGCACACGTACCTGCTCTACGCGCGCGGCCGCCTGCGCGTCGCGACCGGGTACACGCGCTTCGGGTTCGAGGACCTGCTGAGCTGCGGCCGCCGCCTGGCGCACCACGGGATGCGGTTCCCGGGGTTCGTGCCGTGGCGGGCCCACGCGGCGCGCGCGGCGCTGGCGCTGGGCCAGACCGACGACGCGGCCCGTCTGGCCGAAGAGGACATCAACGCGTCCGCCCGCTGGGGCGCGGCGCGGCCGCTGGGGACGGCGTTGACGACGCTGGGGCTGGTCCGGGAGGACGACGAAGCCGAGCGGGCGTTGCAGAAGGCGATCACGACGCTGCGGTCGTCCCCGGCGCGGTTGCAGCTCGCGACGGCGTTGACGGAGCTGGGGACGCTGCAGGCCCGGCACGGTCAGTCGGAAAAGGCGATCGAGACGCTGCGGCAGGCGGTGGAGCTGAGCGAGCAGTGCGGGGCGCGGCCGCTGGCCCGCCGGGCGGCGGAGGAGCTGCGCTCGGCGCGGCGGGCGCTGACGCCGGCGAAGGACAACGAGCACGGGCTGACCCGGCAGGAGAACCGGATCGCGGTGATGGCGGCGCAGGGGCTGACGAATCGAGAGATCGCGACGGCGTTGCACCTGACGCGGCGGACGGTGGAGCTGCACCTGTCCGGGGCGTACCGGAAGCTGGGGATTCCCGGGCGGGCGGAGCTCGGTGGCGCGCTGGCGAAGTCTTCCCAGCGGGTGGACGGCCGCTGAGGCGGCTTTTCGGTCAGGTCGCGAGTCCGAGGCCCAGCCAGAGCGCGACGGTGGCCGCGGCCAGGCACAGCGGGGTCGTGAGCGCCCCGAGGACGTGGAACGTCTTGAAGGAGGGCGGCTTCGGGAGCGTCCGGCGCCAGAGCAGGGTCGCCAGGGAGCCGAGGTAGCTCGCGTTCGGGCCGATGTTGACGCCGAGCAGCACCGCCAGCAGCACACCCGGCGCCGGGTGCGGGCCCAGCACCGACAGCAGGATGAGCGTGGCGGGCAGGTTGTTGACCAGGTTGGCCAGCAGCGCGGCCACCCCGGCGGCGACCAGGAGGTCGACCAGGCCGGTGGACGTCGGCAGGACGTCCCGGAGGACGCCGCCGAGGACGTGCTCCGACACGGCCTCGACCACGACGGCCAGGCCGAGCACGAACAGGCACAGCTGCGGCGCGGCCTCGGTGACCAGTTGCCACGGCCGGATCTTGCCCTGCGCGAGCGCGCGCACGCCGAGGACGAGGGCGGCCAGCGCGGCGATCCAGCCGGGTTCGACGTGCCCGAGCTGCCCGACGGCGAACCCGGCGAGCGTCAGCCCGAGGACGACGAGCGAGAAGGTCGGCGTCTCCAGGTGCTGCCGCGGTTCGGGCGTCTCCCGCGGCCGCAGGTCGGCTTTGAAGAACCGGAGGAAGACGAGCAGTTCGAGGCCGATGGTGACCAGCCACGGCAGGGCCATCAGCGCGGTGAACCCGGCGAAGGTCAGCCCGGACGCGGCGAAGGCGAGCAGGTTGGTCAGGTTGGAAACGGGTAGCAGCGTCGACGCCGAGTTGGCCAGGTGCGCGCAGGCGTAGACGTGCGGCCGCGCGGGCAGTTCGAGACTGGTGGCGGTGGCGAGGACGACGGGGGTGAGCAGCACGACGGTGGCGTCCAGGCTGAGGATCGCGGTGACCCCGGCGGCGGCGGCGAAGGTGAGCACGAGCAGCCGCCGCGGCCGGCCGTGGCACGCCTCGGCGAGCCGGTTGCCGAGCCAGGAGAAGACGCCGTCGACACTGGCCAAAAAGGACAAAAGCAGGATAGCGGCCAGAAACCCCAGCGTGGGCAGGATTTCCACCGCCCGCTCCCCGGCCGCGGCGGGGTGCACCAGGCCGAGAAGAAGGGCAACCCCGGCGGCGGGAACGGCGGCAACGGCTTCGGGCCACCCCCGCGGCCGCACGATGGCGAAGACGAGCACACCGGCGAGGAGCAGCAGGCTGGCCGCGCCCGCGAGGAGATTCACGCGTTCACGCTAACCGCGGCCCGATTTTGTCGGTGCCACCGGGTAGCGTGGAACCGGGGGGCGCCCCCGCGGGCCGGGGTCCGAAGTGGACTGGCCGGCCGGCCCCGCGCCGGCCCTGGGGCGGGCTCGCTGGGGCATCACGCGTGCCTGGCGGGGCATCACGCGTGATCAGCGGGGCATCACGTGGGACCGAACGCGTAACTCGCGTGCTTGAGGCCGTAACTCGCGTGTTTGAAGCCGTAACTCGCGTGTTTGAAGCCGGAACTCGCGAGTTCCGGGCTCGGTCACGCGAGTTCCGGGCTCGGTCACGCGAGTTCCGGGCTCGGTCACGCGAGTTCCGGGCTCGGTCACGTCGGGGCCGGGCTTGACCCGCCGGGTCCGGCCGGAGGCGGGGCTGGGGGTGAGGAAGCGTGGGGTCAGCTGGGCATGGTGATTGTCTGGCCTGGCTTCATCGTTGCGCCGCAGTCGTCGAGGGGGCCGCCGAAGCGGTCGGCCGCCACGGCCGGGATCGTCTTCGCCGCGTAGTCCTGGGCCGCCTTCAGCTTGGCCGGGTCCGTCACCGCGTCTCGGCGGACCCAGTCTCCGTTGCGCAGGCCCTCGATCGGCGAGGAATAGATCAGCACGTAGTCGCGGTCGAGGCGCGGGTCCAGCGCGATGCCGTTGCCCGCCGCCCAGGGGCCCCACGAGTGGATGAACGTCGGCTTGACCGTGTCGAACACGTAGTTGCGCAGGCCCGCCAGGTCGTTGTCGTGGACCAGGTCCGCGATCGGCTTGTTGACCAGGCCCGCCATGTCGACCAGCTCGAGCCGGCTGGTCATCGACGAACCGCCCAGGTCCGGCAGCAGCAGCGACGCCTTCTGCAGGCCCAGGATGTCCGCGTACGTGTTGAAGCCGCGGCCGAAGCGGTCGGCCACCAGGCACGCCGTGATGTTCGGGTTCTTCGCGAACTTGTCCGCCGCGGCCGCGAACCCGACCGCCGACGGGACGAACGCGCCCACCAGCACCACGACGATCCCCGCGCGCAGCAGCACCTGCCGGTGGCGCAGCAGCTCACCGGCCGACAGCGTGCCCGCGATGACCGCCAGCGCCCAGATCGGGCTGGCGAACCGGTGCTGGTACATCCAGTCGGCGACCATCACGCCGTACGCGACGATCCCCAGCCCCAGCGGCACCAGCAGCGCGATCAGCGACCGCCGCCACGGGGCCTTGACCAGCGCGAACACGATCACCAGCGCCAACGCGACGACACCGGCCCAGCCCGCGTAGCCGACCAGCTCGAACGGCCGCTTGACCGCGTCGAAGCCGGGCAGGCCCTGCTGCTTCGCCACCGACGGGTTGGCCAGCAGCCGCCCGAATTCCGCGTGGCGCCAGACGACGTACGCGCCGAACGGCACCGCGAACGCCGCCACCGACAGCAGGGCGAGCCGGAAGCTCTTCCAGAACAGCCCCGAGCGCAGCAGGAACAGCGCCGCCAGGGGGTACGCGCCCGCGTAGATCAGGCCCTCCGGGCGGGTCAGCGCGGCGAACGCCACCAGGACCCCGGCCCAGAGCGCGACCTTGGGGGTCAGGAGCCGGTCCTTGCGCACCGCGACGAACAGCGTCACGCCGAGGGTGACCACCGCGAACGCGAACAGCGAGTTCTCCAGGCCGGACACGACCCAGATGACGTACGACGGGATCGTCGCCAGCGTCAAGCCCGCGATCAGCGTCGCCAGCCACGCGAAGCGCGTGAAGATCTGCTTCGCGGCGATGTGGCAGGCCGTCAAGACGCCGCCGGTGAACAGCAGGCCCAGCGCCTTCGGGTACAGCACGTAGTCCGGGATGCCGAAGATCGCGCCGTGGTCAAACAGGCCGACGACCTTGCCGAGGCCGAGCAGCACCATCCACGTCGGGTCGGAGAAGCCCTCGACCGGCGGCGCGCCCGGCTGCAGCACGGGGCCGAGGCCGTCGGCGAAGCTGCGGGCGTAGGAGAAGGTGATGGCGGCGTCGTCGACGATCCAGTGGCCGTACCGGGTGGCGTGCACGGCCACGGCCGCGACGCCGGCGAGCACGGCCAGCACCGGCGCCAGGCGCGCGCCCCAGCCGCGGGTGGCCGTGGTGGTGGCCGGGTCCTCGGGGACGTCGCTCGGGGAGGTCTCGGTGAGTGCGCTAGCCGTCATGTCCTCGTCACTGTTCCGCCCGCAGGCTTCTGCCGGTGGGATACGCGCGAGCTGGCGCCCCCTGACTGGGTCGATCTTCGAGACCCGCCACCGCGGCGACGCGGTCGAGATACTGTAGCCAATACCCCATCCGGGGTCCGCCACGCGTCGGTGTTGAGCGTGATCCACCCCACATTTTCGCCGGTCAGGCCAGGTGCGAGGTGTCGTTGGCGAGGCGGACCGAAGCGTTCCCGTCCGGGTAGAACTCGACGATCGACAGGGACGCCAGGTCCAGGTGCAGCCGGAAGAGCAGCTGCGGGCCGGCGTCGAGGCCCATCCGCAGCAGCGTCTTGATCGGCGTCACGTGGCTGACCAGCACCAACGTCTTCCCGCCGTGCTCGGCGATGAGCTCGTCGCGGGCCTTGCGGACCCGCCGGTGGACGACGTCGAAGCTCTCCCCGCCGGGCGGCGGCACCGAGCTGTCGCCGAGCCAGGAGCGGTGCAGTTCGGGGTCGCGGTCGGCCGCTTCGGCGAAGGTCAGGCCCTCCCACTCGCCGAAGTCGGTCTCGATCAGGCCGGGGTGGGTCTCGACGCGGCCGCCGAGCGCGTCGGCGACGGCCTGCGCGGTCTGCTTCGTGCGGGTCAGCGGCGAGGAGACGATCGGGACGGCCTCACCGTCGACGACCAGGCCCTCGGTCGCGGCCAGCCGCTTCGCCGCCGCGGCCGCCTGCGCCCGGCCCAGCTCGGTCAGCGGGACGTCGCCGCGGCCGGAGTAGCGGCGCAGCGCCGACATCTCGGTCTGGCCGTGCCGGAGCAGGAGCAGCCGGGTGGGGGTGCCTTTCGCGCCGGTCCACGCCACCGTCGCGCGGTCCGGCTTGCGGGTCGGGAGCTGGGGCTTGGCGGCGGTTCCGGGGCGCCCCGCGGCGGGCTTGCCGGTCGCCGCGTCCATGGCCTCGTTGGCCAGGCGGTCGGCGTGGGAGTTCTGCGCGCGCGGGATCCATTCGTACTTGACGCGGGAGAAGGCCGCGGCCAGCTCCTTGGCCCGCTCCGCGAGCGGCTGCATGTCCGGGTGCTTGATCTTCCAGCGCCCGGACATCTGCTCGACCACGAGCTTCGAGTCCATCCGGACGTCCACAGTGGACGCACCGAGCTCGGCCGCCGCGGCCAGGCCGGCGATCAGGCCGTTGTACTCGGCGACGTTGTTGGTGACCACGCCGAGGCTTTCCTTGCGCTCGGCGAGGACTTCGCCGTCGGCGTCGCGAACCACCGCGCCGTACCCGGCCGGCCCGGGGTTGCCGCGGGAGCCGCCGTCGGCCTCGACGATGACGTGCGAGGTCACAGACCCGACTCCAAGGTCCGGACCAGGATCGCGCCGCAGTTCTCGCACTGGATGACTTCGTCCTCCGGCGCGGCCTTGATCTCGCTGACCGTGTTGCGGTCCAGCTCCAGCTGGCAGGCGCCGCAGCGGCGGGCCCGCAGCAGCGCCGCCCCGATGCCCTTGTGCTCGCGGACGCGCTCGTACAGCTTGAGCAGCGGCTCCGGGAAGCGCGGCACGAGCTTCTCGCGGTCTTCGGCGCGGCGCGCGCGGGTGGTGTCGAGGTCCTTGAACGCCTCGTCACGGCGGGCGATCGCGGCGGCGACCTCGGCCTCGGCCTTGTCGACCTCGGCGCCGGTGCGCTGCGCGTCCAGGCCGAGGGCCTCGCGCTGCTCCATCAGCTCCAGCAGGTCGTCCTCCAGCGCGCTCTGACGGCGCTCCAGCGACTGCAGCTCGTGCTCGATGTCGGTCATCTGCTTCGCGTTCACCGTGCCGGAGGCCAGGAGCTTGCGGTCGCGGTCCTCGCGGGCGCGCACCGACTCGATCTCCTTCTCCTGCCGGGCGATCTCGCGGTCGAGGTCGGAGGCGGCGGTCTCCACCGACACGAGCGCGTCGCGGCGCTCGCGGACGGTCTTCTCCCCCGCGTCGATCTCGGCCAGCTCGGGCAGGGTGCGACGGCGGTGCGCGGTGCGCGAGAGCTCGGCGTCCACCTTGGCGAGCTCGAGCAACTGGCGCTGCACGGCGGGTTCGGCCTTCACGGTGCTCCTCTTAGATCGATGTGCGCTCGGCGCGGACGTTCCACGGGTCGGTGCGCCGCGTGGAGACGTGAACGTCGACGTTACCCGCAAAGGCGTCGGCCACGAGCGCCGAGGCTTGCCCGCACCAGGGCCATTCGCTGGCCCAGTGGGTCAGCCCGACCAGCGCGGGCACCGGGCCGCGGCCGGCGAGGTGCTCGCCGGCGGGGTGATGCCGCAGGTCGGCGGTGACGAAGGCGTCGACACCGGCCTCGGTGGCCTGCTTGAGGTAGGAGTCCCCGGCCCCGCCGGAGACGGCGACGGTGCGGATCGGCCGGTCGGCGTCGCCCGCGCCGAGCACGCCGGGCACGGTCGCCGGGAGGGCGTCCGCGACGCGCTGGACGAACACCGCGAACGGCTCCGGCTCGGGCAGCTCGCCGATCCGGCCGATGCCGGTGACGCCGTCGGCCTTCGGCTCCAGGGGGCCGGTGACGCGGAGGCCGATCGCCTGCGCGAGGGCGTCCGAGACGCCGGGGTCGGCGGAGTCGGCGTTGGTGTGCGCGCAGTAGAGAGCGATGCCTTCGCGGATCATCCGGTGGACGAGCGCGCCCTTGGCGGTGTCGGCCGGGACGCCGTGCACCCCGCGCAGCAGCAGCGGGTGGTGCGCCACGATCAGCTGCGCGCCGAGCTCGACGGCTTCGTCGACGGTCTCGGCGACGGGGTCGACGCAGAACAGCACGCGGCGCACGGGTTCGGCGGGATCGCCGCAGACGAGGCCGACGGCGTCCCACGACTCGGCGAGCTCGGGCGGGTAGGCCCGTTCCAGCACGGAGATGACTTCGGAAAGGGCGGGCACGCGGTGATTTTCGCATGTAGCGTTCCGGGCCATGCGCCTTCGGTCCCTGCTCGTCACGGTGACGGCGGTCCTCGCCGCGTCGCCGCTCTTCGCGGCCCCGGCATCGGCTTCGGTGCCGTCGTTGTGGCGGCTGACGGACCTGGCGGCCCAGCGGGTCGCGATCGCCGACCAGGTGGCGGCGGCCAAGTACGGGACGCCGTCGCCGATCGACGACCCGGTGCGGGAGCAGCAGATCTACGACTCGGTGGCGTCGCGCGCCCCGGGCCTCGGCCTCGACCCGGCGGACGCGGTGCGGTTCTTCCGCGCCCAGATCGAGGCGAACAAGCTGGTGCAGCGCGGCCTCTACGCGCGTTGGGACGCGCACCCGTCGGAAGTCCCTTCGCCGCGGCCGGACCTTTCGCGGATCCGCCCGGTGATCGACGGGCTCAACACGGGGCTGCTGACGGAACTGGCGGCGACGGTGCCGGTGCGGGCCGCGCGGACGTGCCCGCTGCAGCAGCTGGTGACGGCGGACGTGGTGGACGTCTTCCACCGGTTCGACGCGCTGCACGTGCGGGCGCTCGCCGAGGCGACGTCGGCGACCTGCACGGCGGGGTAGGGCGCCCCGGCGGCGTCAGGGCCGCCGCGGCGCCGGGTGGGGTCAGTTGCAGTTGCCGCAGCAGCCGCAGCCCTGACCGGTGCACTTCGAGCAGCACCCGTGCATGATCGCTCTCCTTCCGGTTCGCGTCCTCGCCCGATCGACGCTAAGTGGGCGCCATCGGCCGCGGATACCGCCGAGCGGGCGGGTGACCGGGTGAACCCGGTGGTTACGCACGGGCCTCGCGGCCCGGGCGGGGTGGGCCGGTGGTTACGCTCGGGGCGTGCCGCACATCGTCTTCGTCTGCTCCGGCAACATCTGCCGTTCCCCGATGGCCGAGCTGGTGTTCCGGGCCGGGCTCGACGAGGCCGGGCTCGGGGACGCCGTGCGCGTCACCAGTGCCGGCACCGGTCCGTGGCACGCCGGGGAGCCCGCCGACAAACGCGCCCGCGCGACGCTCAAGGCGCACGGCTACCCCACCTCCCACGTCGCGTCCGAGGTGTCCGACGAGGACCTCGCCGCCGATCTGCTGCTGGCCGCGGACGAGGGGCACCTCGAGTTCCTGCGCGCGCGGGTCGACGACCCGGGCAAGGTGCGGCTGCTGCGGTCGTTCGACCCGTCGGCCCCCGAGGGCGCCGAGGTCCCGGACCCCTACTACGGCGGCGACGACGGCTTCGAAGACGTTCTCAGCATGGTCGAGCGCACGGTCCCCGGGTTGCTGGACTGGGTCCGCACCCACGCATGATCGGCGTCACAGGCGCGCGGTGTCCTGATCCACTCGGCCGGCGGGACCGCCACCGTGACCTTGGGTGGGCGGACCGCCGGAGTCACCGCGCTCGTGCCGGAACCTCGTCCTGGCCCGGCTGGACGCACCCGTCTTCACCGTCGCCCCGGGCGCCGGGGTGATCACGGACGTCTGCGTCGCCGGGAACCCGAGCCGGCAGTGGCGGCTGGACCGCTGACGCCGGGTTCGCCCCGCCCGGGTGGTTCGTCCGGCCTCCGTCACCGGTGACGGAGGTCGGCGGGCGGCCCGGGCGGGGCACGGCCTACCGTGGTGGGGTGCGGTTGCGGTTCCTGCTGAAGCCCGGGTGGCTGGCTCTGACGGCGGTGGTGTTCACCTTCGCCATCTGCTGCTTCACCCTGCTCTCGCCGTGGCAGTTCAGCCGCAACACCGAGCGGGAGCAGCAGAACGCCGCGCTGGAGACGTCGTTCACCGCCGCGCCGGTGCCGCTCGCGCAGCTGCTGCCGCCGGGGAGCGTGCCCGGTCAGCACACCGAATGGCACCTCGTCTCGATCACCGGCCAGTACCTGCCGGACAAGGAAGTCATCGCGCGGCTGCGGACGGTCCAGGGCGAAGGCGCCTTCGAAGTCCTGACGCCGATGCGGACCACCGACGGCACGGTCGTGCTGATCGACCGCGGGTACGTCCGGCTGGACAGCAAGTCGGCCGCGCTGCCGTTCGCGCCGCCGCCGGCCGGGACCGTCTCCGTGACCGCCCGGGTGCGGGCCGACGAGACCGACCCCAAGAACCGCGCCGCCTTCGCCGACGCCTCCACCGGCGGACGGCTGCAGAGCTACGTCGTCGACTCGCGGGTCGTCGCGCGGGCGGGCGGGCTCGACATCCGGCCGGGGTACTTCCAGCTGGACGTCGGCCAGCCCGGGGTGCTCGGCGCGCTGCCGCTGCCGCAGACGGACTCGGGGCCGTTCCTGTCGTACGCGCTGCAGTGGATCGCCTTCGGCGCGATGGCGCTGCTCGGCTGGCTGTACTTCACCGTGCGCGAGCTGAAGCCGGGCGGGGCGCTGGATACCTCCGCCGCGGCGCCGGCGCGGCGGAAGTCCGTCGCGGAGATCCTCGCCGAGGACGAACTCGCCGAAAGTGGCCATCAGAAGTAGGCCGGAAATGGCCCTGTGGTGAGGCCACTTGCGGTGGTGATACTCGGGTCATGCTGATCCACCCGTGGGATGCGCCGTCCGGCTCCGAGTGGCGGGAGTGGCTGGCCGCGCACGACTTCGGCCAGCTGATCGCCGGCGGCCGCGGCCGGGACCTGCCCGTGGTGACGCCGGCGCACTTCGCGTTCGACGGCGAAGGCACGATCGTCACGCACCTGGCCCGGCCGAACCCGATCTGGCCGCTGCTGGAGGAGCACCCGCGAGCGCTGCTGACGGTGCTCGGCGACTACACGTACATCCGCGCGGACTGGAACACGACCGGGGACCCGGCTCTCGGCGTCCCGACGTCGTACTACGCGACGGTGCAGCTCGAAGGGGACGTCCGGCTGGTCGACGACCCGGCGGCGAAGGCGGCACTGCTCGACGAGCAGCTGCGGCACTTCGAGCCGGACGGCGCCCGGGCCCCGGTGAGCGCGGATCGGGACGCCCCGGACCGGCGGTTGCTGCCGGGGATCCGCGGGATCGAGTTCACGATCACCGGCGTCCGGGCGAAGTTCAAGTTCGGCGGCAACAAGACGGCCGAGGACCGCGAGCGGATCGGGGCCCGGCTGGCCGCGCGGGGCGGACCGCTGGACGACGAAGCCCGGGCCCAGCTGCGGCGGCGGGGCTGAGTCAGCGGCGCCTGAAGCCCACCAGAACGGCGACCACCACCGAAGTCGCCCCCGCGAGCCAGCCCACCACTCGTGACAGCTCCACCGCGCGCGTCACATGCCCTGCGTCGGGGTTGCGGCCCACGCCCAGCACCGGCAGCTCCAGCACCCCGTGCGGGTACACCGTCCGCCCGCCGACGCGGATCTCCAGCGCTCCGGCGAACGCCGCCTCGACGCGGCCCGCGTTCGGGCTCGGGTGGGCGATCGTGTCGCGGCGCCAGGCCCGCCACGCGCCGCCGGCCGAGCCGCCGACCACCGGGGCCGCCAGCACCGTCAGCCCCGCCGCCACGCGGGTCGGGACCAGGTGGACCAGCTCGTCGGCCCGGTCCACCGCCCAGTGCCCGCGCCGGCCGACGCGGGACCGGCGCAGCAAGCTCACCGCCCGCGCGCCCAGCAGCCCCGGCACGCCCGCCAGCGCGCCCCACACCAGCGGGGCCACCACCGCGTCCGACGTGTTCTCCGCCAGCGTCTCCACCGACGCCCGGGACAGCGCGATCGCGCCCAGGCCGTCCGCCACCCGGGGGTCCAGTTCGGACAGCGTGGCCCGGGCCGGTTCGAAGCGGCACTCCTCCAGGTCGCGGGCCAGTTCCGTGCCCTGCTGGGCCAGGCCCGCCGCGCCGAGGACCGCCCAGGTCGTCACCGCGGTCGCCGTGGCTTGCGCCAAGGGACGGCCGCGGCTCGCCCGCTCCAGCGCCGCCCCGCCCGCGACCAGCACGCCCGCGACCACGACCGCCGGCCGGCGCGGGAGACGCCGGAACGCCGTCACCGGGAGGCGGCGGCGGGGGTCGCCGAGGGCGCCGTCGGCCGCCACGCCCAACACCAGTCCGATCGCGCGCGCCGCGCTCACCCGTGCCCCCCGGCGGAAGAAAGTCCAGTTCTCCCCGGAGGCTACTCGGCCTCGGCCGGCCCCTCCGCCACCAGGGCGGCGATCTCGTCCCGGGCTTGGACGACGATGTCGCGCATCGCCCGCTCCGCCCGGTCCGCGTTCCCCGCCGCCACCGCCGCGGCCACCTCGACGTGCAGCGCCACCGCCTCGGGCTGCGGCTCCGGGGGCATCAGGCCGTGCCCGGTCCGCCCGGTGAGCACCTCCGCGACGACGTCCGACAGCTGCCCGAACATCGGGTTGCGGGACGCGGCGAGCAGCAGGTCGTGGAAGGCGATGTCGAAGCCGAGGAACGCCGAGAGGTCGCGGGCGCGGGCCGTCCGCGCCAGCCGCTCCCCCAGCGCGCCCAGGCGGCCGCGCTCCTCGGGCGTCGCGCGCAGGGCCGCGTACCGCGCCGCGCACGGCTCGATCGCCGACCGGAGCTCGTTCAGCGTGGCCAGCGCCGCCGGGCGGGCCGGCCCGTCGAGCTGCCAGCGGATCAGCCGCGGGTCGTAGTGGTTCCACTCCGCCGGCTCCCGGACGATCACGCCGACCCGGCGCTTGCTGGTGGTCAGCTGCATCGTCTCCAGCACGCGGACGACTTCGCGGGCGACGGTCCGCGAAGCGCCGAAGCGTTCTTGAAGGTCTTCCGAGCGCAGCACGCTGCCCGGCTCAAGGGAACCGTTTGCGATCGCCGCACCGAGGGCGTCCAGGACCTGCTCATGCCTCACCCCCGGCAACTTAGCCGTCTGATTCGATTAAGTAGTACTTCATCTTGAATAAGTAGTACTTTTGGGTTTCACTCACCTGGGCACAACGAAGTGGGAGGTGCGGATGACCGTCATCGTGGTGATGGGGGTGTCAGGCTCCGGGAAGACGACGATCGGCACGGCACTCGCCGAGGCCCTGGGCGTCGAGTACGCGGAAGCGGACACGTTCCATCCGAAGGCCAACATCGACAAGATGACCGCCGGCACGCCGCTGACGGACGAAGACCGCGCGCCCTGGCTCGAAGCCATCGCCGGCTGGATCCGTGAGCACCAGGCCACCGGCGGCGTCGTGACGTCCTCCGCGCTCAAGCGCCGGTACCGGGACGTCCTGCGCACCGGCGGCGACGTCTGGTTCGCCCACCTGCAGGTCGACCGCGCGCGGCTGGCCGAGCGGATGAAGACCCGGAAGGGCCACTTCATGCCGGTGTCGCTGCTGGACTCGCAGCTCGCCGACCTCGAACCGCTCCAGCCGGACGAGGCCGGCGTCGTCCTCGACAACTCCAGCGGCACCCCGGAAGAGATCACCGAAGCCGCGCTGACCGCCTTCCGGGAGCACGCGTGAACGCCGTCCTCGCCGCCGGCTGGACCGGCCACGACACCCGCCTGATCATCGCGACGGTCGTCGCGATCGCCGTCATCGTCGTGCTGATCACGAAGGTGAAGCTGCACCCGTTCCTGTCGCTGACGATCGGGTCGCTCGCGCTCGGCCTCATCGCCGGGCTGCCGATCACCAAGGTGATCGAGACCTTCAGCAAAGGCGTCGGCAGCACGGTCGCCTCCGTCGGCATCCTGATCGCCCTCGGCGCGATGCTCGGCAAGCTGCTGGCCGACTCCGGCGGCGCCGACCAGATCGTCGACACCGTGCTCGGCAAGGCCCGCGGGGCCGCGCTGCCGTGGGCGATGGCCCTGGTCGCCGCCCTGATCGGGCTGCCGATGTTCTTCGAGATCGGCCTGGTCATGCTGATCCCGGTGGTGCTGCTGGCGGTCAAGCGCACCGGGAAACCTCTGATGCTGCTGGGCATTCCCGCCGTCGCCGGGCTTTCCGTGCTGCACGGCCTGGTCCCGCCGCACCCCGGCCCGCTCGCCGCGGCCGGCGCGCTGAACGCGAACGTCGGCGTCACGCTGGCGTTCGGCCTGCTCGTCGGCATCCCGACGCTGGTCGTCGCGGGCCCGCTGTTCGGCAAGGTCGCGGCCCGGCTGGTGCCGGACGCCGTCGCCCCCGAGCGGCTGATCCCCGAACGCGCCGACACGGACAAGCCGCGGCCGAGCTTCGCCGCGACGCTCGCGACGGTGCTGCTGCCGGTCGTGCTGATGCTGGCGAAAGCGCTCTCGGACATCCTGCTGGCCAAGGACAACCAGGCGCGCAAGGTCTTCGACTTCGTCGGCGACCCGCTGATCGCGCTGCTCGCGGCGGTCCTGGTCGGCATGGTGCTGCTCGGCCGCCCGGCCGGGCTCGGCCGCGAAAAGCTGTCCACTGTGGTCGGTGACTCGCTCGGCCCGATCGCCGGCATCATCCTGATCGTCGGCGCGGGCGGCGGCTTCAAGCAGACCCTGGTCGACGCCGGCGTCGGCGACGTCATCACCGGCCTGGCCAAGGACGCGAACCTGTCCCCGCTGCTGCTCGGCTGGCTGGTCGCGGTGGCGATCCGCCTGGCGACGGGCTCGGCCACGGTCGCCACCGTCTCGGCGGCGGGCATCGTGGCCCCGCTGGCGGCGACGATGGACCCGTCGCAGAGCGCGCTGCTAGTCCTCGCGATCGGCGCCGGTTCGCTGTTCTTCTCGCACGTCAACGACGCCGGGTTCTGGCTGGTCAAGGAGTACTTCGGGCTCTCGGTCGGGCAGACGCTGAAGAGCTGGTCGGTGATGGAGACGCTGATCTCGGTGGTCGCGATCGCGCTGATCCTGCCGCTGTCGCTGGTCGTCTAGCCGTAGTGACCATGGCCGCCACCCACCGCGGGTGGCGGCCTTTTTCACTCGTTGACATGTGACCTTTCGGTCACCTATTCTCGCTGACGTGCCCGACGACGACCTGGTGTTCAAGGCGCTGGCGGATCCCACCCGCCGGTTCCTGCTCGACCTGCTCTTCGAGCGTGACGGCCGCACGCTCACCGAGCTGGAGACCCAGGTGGAGATGACCCGCTTCGGCGTCATGAAGCACCTGAAGCTCCTCGAAGAAGCCGGGCTCGTCGTCGCCAGGAAGGAAGGCCGCGAGAAGCGGCACTTCCTCAACCCCGTCCCGATCCGCCAGATCCACGACCGGTGGATCGACAAGTACACCGAGCGCCGGGTCACCGCGCTCCTCGACCTCAAGAACGAGCTGGAAGGCGAAGAACCATGACGAACACCGTGCAGGTCCACCGCGTCTACATCAAGGCCACCCCGGAGCGCATCTGGGAGGCCATCACCAAGCCCGAGTGGACGCGGAAGTACGGCTACACCGGCCTCGCCGACTTCGACCTCAAGGTCGGCGGTAAGCACCGGACCCGGCCGACGCAGGAGTTCGTCGACGCCGGGTTCACCGGCGACCTCGTCGACGGCGAGGTCGTCGAAGTCGACCCGCCGCGCAAGCTCGTCATCACCTGGAAGCTGCTGATGAGCCCCGAGCTCGCCGAAGAGCCCTACACGACCCTCACCTACGACATCGAAGAGACGAAGACCGCGGGCACCCGGCTCACCGTCACCCACGACGTCACCGGCGCGCCGAACACGGCCGCCCTGGTAGGCGGGCAGATGGAGGACGTCGACGCCGGGCCGGGCGAGAACGCCGGTGGTGGCTGGGCCTGGGTGCTCTCGGACCTCAAGTCGCTGCTGGAGACCGGCGAGGTCCTGGTCCCGGCGCCGTAAGGGGGTCTGGCGGAGCCTGTCCCGCGCCGCTTCGGGACAGGCTCCACCAGAGTCTTCAGACGCGCTGGGTCGCCGCCTTCAGGGCCGCCTTCGCGGCCTCGGGCGCCCCCAGCGTGTCGAGTCCGAACAAGGCCGCGCCCACCACGGGGTTGACGTCGACGACCCGGACCACCGCGCGCGGCGCCACCTTCAGGCACCGCTTCTCGATCTCCGCGATCACCGGCGTGCCGACGCCGGTCAGGACGCCGCCGCCGAGGACGATCTCCGGGGCGTCCTCGGTCAGGTCCAGCTCGCGGAGGATCACCGCCGCGAACACGCTGACCTCCTCGACGAATCGCGTCACGATGTCCTGCGCGACCTCGTCGCCGGCCGCCGCGACTTCGAACAGCAGCGGGCAGAGGCCGTGGATCGACGCCGGGTCGATCTCCTCGAAGTGCAGGCCCTGCACGACGTCCAGCAGCGTCGGCTTCCCGAAGTAGGCCGCCACCGCCGGCCTCAGCGAGGTCCGCGGGCCGCGGCCGTCCTCGGCGCGCACGGCCCACCACAGGGCCTCCTCGCCGAGCCGGTAGCCGCCGCCCCAGTCGCCGGAAATCTTGCCCAGCGCGGGAAAGCGGTGCACACGGCCGTCGGGGCCGACGCCGGCGCCGTTGATCCCGGCGCCGCAGACGACCGCGACCCCCACCCCCGCACTGCCCGCCCGGAGCAGCGCGAGGGTGTCGTTGCCGACGGTCAGCGTGTCGCTCCAGCCGCGCGCCGCCAGGGCCGCGTGCAGCACCTCTTCTTCCCGGGGGAAGTCGAGCCCGGCCAGGTACGCCGAGGTGTGCACCGCGGACGGCCTCCCGTCGAACGCGGGATACGCCTCGAGCACCAGTTCTTCCAGCGCCGCCACACAGCCGGCGACGCCGATGTTCTGCGGCGACGCGCCGGGGCCGCGTGCGGATCCCAGCACGACACCGTCTTGCGAGATCACCAGGACCTCGGTCTTGCTGTTGCCGCCGTCGATCGCGATGATGGCAGGCTTCATCCGCGTGCCCAGGGCAGGTACTCGCGGTTGATCTGCACGAGCGAATCGGCGAGCGTGTCGGCCTTCGTGTACTGGCCGACCAGCGGGTGTGCCAGCAGGGCGTCGGCCACGCGGTCGCGGCCACCCTTCAGCGCCGCCTCCAGCGCGAGGAACTCATACGCCGTGGTCGCCGCGATCAGGCCGGAGAAGTTCGGCTCGACCGGCGGCTGCGGGATCGGCGCAGCACCCTTTGAGTCCACAGTGGATCGAACCTCGATGACGGCGTCGTCCGGCAGGAACGGGAAGGTGCCCTCGTTGCGGACGTTCACCACGTGCTCCTCGGCCGGCCCGCCCGCGGTCAGCGCGTGCACCAGCTGCACGGCGGCCTCCGAGTAGTACGCGCCGCCGCGCTTCTCGAGGGACTCCGGCTTGGTGTTCTGCTCCGGGTCGAGGTAGATCTTCAACAGCTCTTCCTCGACATCGGAGACGACGTCGGCGCGCGGGCGTTCGGTGCGCTGCTTGGTGACCTGCTCGTCGTGCGCGTAGAAGTACTTCAGGTAGTACGACGGCACGACGTTCAGCCGCCGCAGCCACTTCTGGGGCACGCTGACCTCGGTGGACAGGTAGTCCAGGTGGTGCTCCAGCAGCTCGGGCAGCCGGTCGACGCCGTCGACGAGCGCGCCGCGCTCCCAGCTCAGGTGGTTGAGGCCGGTGTGGACGAGCTTGACGTCGTCCGCGCCGACGCCCAGGAGCCGGCCGAACTGCCGCTGCAGGTTGATCGCGACGTTGCACAGGCCGACCGCGCGGTGCCCCTCGTTGAGCAGGGCCCGCGTGACGATGCCGACCGGGTTGGTGAAGTTGACGATCCACGTGTCGTCGCCGGCGATCTTGCGGACGCGGTCGGCGATGTCCAGCACCACCGGCACCGTGCGCAGCGCCTTCGCCAGCCCGCCCGCGCCGGTGGTCTCCTGGCCGACGCAGCCGCAGGCGTGCGGGAACGTCTCGTCCGAGCGACGCGCCCGCTGCCCGCCGACGCGCAGCTGGATCAGCACGGCGGAAGCGCCGTCGACGCCCTCTTCGAGCGACTGCGTGGTCTTGACCCGCGCGGGGTGCCCGGCGTGGTCGAGCAGGCGCCGGCTGAACCCGCCGACGGCCTCGACGCGGTAGGCGTCCGGGTCGACCAGCACGATCTCGTCGACGTCCAAAGTGGACCGGCGGCCGGCGATCCCGTCGATCAGCTCCGGCGTGTAGGTGGACCCGCCACCGACGACTGCCAGCTTCATCCCTTGACCCCCGTGAATGTGATGCCCTTGACGAACGACTTCTGCGCGAAGATGAACAGCACGATCACCGGCGCCATGATCAGCGCGGTGGCCGCCATCGTCATGTTCCACTCGACGTGGTGCATGCCGCGGAAGGACGCGATGGCCAGCGAAAGCGGCCAGTGGTCCTGGTTCTCGCCGGTGTAGAGCAGCGGCCCGAAGTAGTCGTTCCAGGTGAACAGGAAGCAGAACATGGCGGTGGCCGCGATCCCGGGCTTGGCCATCGGGATGAGCACGCGGTACATCGCTTGGAACTCGTTGCAGCCGTCGATCTTCGCCGCTTCGAGGTAGTCCTTCGGAATGGTGAGGAAGAACTGGCGGAGCAGGAAGATCGAGAAGGCGTCGAAGAAGAAGTACGGCACGATCAGCGGAACGAGCGTGCCGGTGAGGCCCATCCGCACCCACAGGTCGTACAGCGGCACGACGGTGACCTGCGGCGGCAGCAGCATCGCCGCCACGGTCAGCATGAAGAACAGGTTCTGCCCGCGCCACTTGAGCTTCGCCAGCGCGTAGGCCGCCGGAATCGCCGAGAGCAGCGCACCCGCGGTGGCCAGCGCCGAATACAGCAGGCTGTTGCCGAAGTATTCGAGCAGCGGCGCTTTCTGGAACACCTTGACGAAGTTCTCGAAGTGCCATTCGCTCGGCCACAGGCTCGCCGTCATCGCCTGGTCGCTCTTCATCACCGCGGTGAGGAAGACGAACAGCAGCGGCAGCATGAAGATCACGCCGAGCGCGATCCCGATCGCGTGGGTGGCGACGAAGGACAGCCGCTTGTCCCAGGTACGCTTGAACCGCACGCGCGGCGGCACGGACACCGGCGGCTTGCGCGCGGTGTCGGACAGCGTGATCATGCCCCCTCCTCCTGGTGCTGGGACTTCCGCAGCTGCCGCACGAGGATCCAGGTGAACCCGGAGCTCACGATGAACAGCAGGACGGCCATCGCGGCCGCGTAACCCATGTTGAAGTAGCGGAAACCCTGTACGTACAGCCAGATCGGGTAGGTCAGCGTCGAGTTCTGCGGTGCCCCGATGAGCTTCGAGTTGCCGGCGACGTCCGCGGTACCCGCGCTCGCCGAGGCCGCCACGATCGCCTGCGTGAAGAACTGCAGCGCGTAGATGATCGAGTTGACCACGCCGAACAGCAGCACGGGCGAGATCGACGGCAGCGTGACGTGCCAGAACCGGCGGATCGGGCCGGCGCCGTCGAGCTCGGCGGCCTCGTACTGCTCGGTGGGGACGTCCAGCAGCGCGGCCAGGATGATGATCATCAGCTCGCCGGAGCCCCACAGCGCGAGCAGCGTCAGCGCGGGCTTCGACATCGCCGGGCTGTTGAACCACAGGCCGCCGTCGATGCCGACGAGCCGCAGGAACCGGTTGACCGGGCCGAACTCCGGGTTGAACACGAAGACGAACGCCAGCGTGGCCGCCGCGGGCGGGGCGAGGGTCGGCAGGTAGCACAGGGTGCGGACCAGCCCGACACCCGACTTGAGCCGCGAGATCACCGAGGCGATGCCGAGGGAGAACACCACCCGGCAGACCGTCAGGACGACCACCAGCCACAGCGTGTTGTACGCGGCCGTGCCCACCAGGGGCTCGGTGGTGAACATCCGGATGTAGTTGTCGAAGCCGATGAACTGCGGCGGGTTGATCAGGTCGTAGCGGGTGAAGGAGTAGTAGACCGTGGCGATCAGCGGGTAGCCGAAGAAGATCAGGAACCCGAGGAACGCCGGGGCCATGAAGAACAGGACGGTCCGGCGGCGCTTGGCCCGGCGGGCCCCCGCCCGCGCCTTGCTCGGCGCGGACGGGGAACCCTGGGGTTTGACCGGGACGGCGGTGGAGGTCATCCGCCCGCGCCCTTCTGCTTGAGCTCGTCGTCGATCTGGGCGTCGACCTTCGCCAGGCCCGCGGTCAGGTCGGGCACCGAGCCTGCCTGCCACTTCTCGGCGAAGTCGTTGACCGCCTTGAGGTGCGCGTCACCGATCGGGGTGGTCTGGTTGGCGACCAGCTTGCCGCTGTCGTAGATGTCGAGGAACGTCTTGAACTGCGGCTGCAGGTCCAGCTTCGGCGAGGTCAGCGACGCCTTGGTGCTGGGCACGTTCTTCAGGCCGTTGGCCATGTCCACCAGAGTGTCGGTGTCCAGGGTGACCTGCTTGATGAGCTCCCACGCGGCACCGGGGTTCTTGGCGCCCTTGGGGATCGCGATGATCGTGCCGGTGGTGAAGCCGCCGCCGTAGTGGTCGGCCATGCTGTCGAGCACCGGCGCGGGCGCGGTGGCGTAGTTGACGTTCGGCGCCTGGTCCTTGAGGAACGCGGTGCGGAACTCGCCGTCGTAGATCATCGCCAGCTTGCCCTTGTGGAAGCCGTTGTCGGCGGAGTACTCGTCACCGAGGCCGGCCTTGAACTGCTCGACCTTGTCGTGCCCGCCCAGGAAGTCGATCATCTTCTTCTGGAACTCGAACATCGCCTTCCAGCCGGGGTTGCTGGCGAGGTCGGACTTGCCGTCCGGGCCGAGGAACGGCGCGCCGAAGTTCGGCGCCCAGTATTGGGCCTGGTTGGCGTAGAACGGCATCGAGGGCAGGAAGCCGGCGACCTTGATCGAGCCGTCCGGGTTGAACTCGGTGAGCTTCTTGGCGTCCTCGAACCACTCCGTGGTCGTCTTCGGCGGCGAGGTGATGCCCTTCGCCGCGAACATGTCCTTGTTGTAGTAGAGCCCGTAGACGTCGGCGAGCATCGGCATCGCGCACCGCTTGCCCTGGTACTCCGTGTAGTTGCGGACCGCTTCGGGGATCTGGTTCAGGTCGATCTTGTCGCGGTCGATGTAGGGCTTGAGGTCCTGGAAGCTGCCGGTGGAGCACCAGGCGCCGAGGTTGTCGGTGTAGAAGGAGATGGCGACGTCGGGTGGGTTGCCGCCGCGGATCGACTGGGTGAGCTTGTCGTCGTCCTGGTTGCCTTCGTGCTTGATCTCGATGTTCGGGAACTTCGCCTTGAGCTTGTTCAGGCCGGCCGTGACCACGCCGTACTCGCGGTCGGTGAACTTGGAGTACACGGTGAGCGTGAGCTTGTCGTCCTTGCCGGGCGCGGCGGCCGTGTCACCCCCGCTCGGGGCGGCGGCGCCGGAACAGGCGCTGGTCAGCAGGACGGACGCCGCGGCGGCGGCCACCAGCAGGGCGCCACGGCGGGTCCGGGTGGTCGGGGGCATGGCCCTCCTCCTCATCGGTCGGGTCTGGGGGGACGGGTGCTGTCGCCCTCGGGCCGGCGCGACCCGAGGAGCGTGGGGGTGACGACGCCGAAGACGTCCTCACGGGTGGTGGCGAGCGCCGACTGGAGGGCGCCCGCGCGAACGGCGTTGCCCTGCACGGAAGCGCAGCCGACGGGCGTGCGCGGCAGGACGAGTTCGTGCAGCTTGTCCTGCACGAGCGCGGCGAACTCCTCGCCGCCGGCCCGGCTGGTGTCGCCGCAGAGGAGGACGAGCTGCGGATCGGCGACGGCGACGAGGTTGGCGACGCCACCGGCGACCCTCCTGGCGAGATCGTGCCGGAAGGGGTGGTCCGGTCCGGTCTTCGCGACGGCGTCCCAGGCGGTGTCGGCCTGGATGCCGTGGGCGGCGGCGAGGCGGCAGATGGCGGGCGAGTCGACCAGGTTGCCGAACCGGGCGCCGGCCGCGGGCCAGACGTCGCCGGTGTCCACGGTGGCCGGATCGGGTACCCGCATCCAGTCGATTTCGCCGCCCCCGCCGGTGGCTCCGCGCAGCAGCCGCCGTCCGATGACGACGGCACCGCCGACGCCTTCGGACAGCCAGACCATGACGAAGTCGTCGACGTCCTGCGCCATCCCGACGGTCATCTCCTCGACGGCGACCAGGTTGACGTCGTTCTCGATGAGCACGTCGACGCCGAGTTCGTCGGACAGTTTCTGCGGGACGTCGAAGCCGAGCCAGCCGGGGATGTGCGGCGCGGAGGAGAGCAGGCCGGTCCGCGGATCGAACGCCCCCTGCGCGCCGATCACCACGTGGGCCAGGTCTTCGCGCTTGATCCCGGCTTCTTCGGCGACCTTCTGGAGGGCCTCGCCGAAGGTCCCGACGACGTCGGCACCCGCGTGCACGGGCAGCGGCGTCCGATGTTCGGCGAGCACGATCCCGGCGACATCGGCGACGACGAAGTCGGCAACGTGCGGCGTCAGATCGACGGCGGCGACGAAGGCGAGGCTCCCGTTGGCCGCCCAGAGCTGGGCGCGGGGCCCCCGGCCGCCGCCCCGCACACCGGCTTTGGTGACGAGGGTGTCCTGCTCGAGCCGGGTGAGCAGCTGCGCGGTGGCGGGTTTGGAGAGGCCGATGGCGAGCTCGAGTTCGGCCCGCGTGAGCGGCCCCTCCCGCAGGAGGACCTCGATGGCGGCGCGATCGTTGATCTCGCGCAGCATCCGCGGGCTACCGGCTCGCACTCGTTCCTCCGGACTTAATTAGGATACTTTACAGACGGTTTCCGGGGACTGTAGTGAGCCGGGGCACAGCCGTCAACGGTCTCGCGAAACGGGGAGATAACGCTTGGAGGCGCGTTGGGCCAGGCGGACGGCGTACCGGTGAACGAGTTACGCCGAACCGGCCGGACCCGGCCAAAGGTTCGCGGTCGCCTCAAGTGCCCCAATGTGGCGTTGGTTGCGCTCAACGCACCCAATGTGGCGTTGGGGGGGGGGGGGGGCCCCCACCCCCCCAAGTGGGGCGGGGGGGGCCGGCCCGGGGCCCGGCGCCACGAAAACGCCCCCCGGGGGAGCCCGGGGCCGGTGA
>NZ_JBSGBK010000114.1:0-24491 GCF_053601215.1 Amycolatopsis sp. NPDC004772 | reverse complement strand
CGCTCTGCCGCTGTCCCCACCCCTCCGACATCGCCCGGTACAGGCCTTCCTTGCCGTCGAAGTAGTACGAGATCAGCTGCTGGTTCACCCCGGCCACGCGCGCGAGTCACCCCAGCCGATCAGCCCGCCCCAGCAGATAACGCTGCTCGGGCCGGCTCGCGGTCGCCTCCGCCGCGCGGCGGTAGTGGGTTCGGGCGGCTTCGTGGTCGCCGGCCAAATCCAGCAGGTGGGCCCGGGTCGCGTCGAGGCGGTGGCTCTGCTTCATCCGGCTGTCGTCCGCCAGGGTGGCCAGCAGCTCCAGCCCCCGTTCCGGCCCCTCCGCCATCGCGATCGCGATCGCCTGGTTCAGCGTGACCACCGGGCTCGGCGCGAGCTCCTGGAGCACCGCGTAGAGCTGGACGATCTGCGGCCAGTCCGTGGTCTCCGCGCTGGGCGCTTCGTCGTGCAGCGCGGCGATGGCCGCCTGCACCTGGTACGGGCCGACCGGGTGGCGGCCCAGCGTACGGCGGACCAGGCCGGCGCCCTCGGCGATCATCGCCCGATCCCACCGCCCGCGGTCCTGCTCGGCGAGCGGGACCAGTTCGCCTTCGGGACCGACCCGCGCAGGCCGGCGTGCGTCCGTCAGCAGCATCAGTGCGAGCAGGCCCGCCACCTCGCCGTCGTCCGGCAGCAGCGCGTGCACTCCGCGGGTCAGGCGGATCGCTTCGCGCGCCAGCTCGGGTGCCTGGAGGTCCGTCCCGGACGTGGCCGCGTAGCCCTCGTTGAAGATCAGGTACAGCACCTGCAGCACGACCCGGAGCCGCTCCGCGCGGTCGGCCGGGTCCGGTTCGCCGAACGTCGAGCCTGCCGCCGCGATGCTTTCCTTCGCCCGCGTGATGCGCCGGGTCATGGTGGCTTCGGGCACGAGGAAGGCCTTGGCGATCTGCGCCGTGGTCAGCCCGCCGACCGCGCGCAGCGTCAGCGCGACCTGCGAGGGCGGGGAGACCGCCGGGTGGCAGCAGAGGAAGAGCAGGGTGAGCGAGTCGTCCTCGTCGGACGGCCGGTCGTCGTCCGGCCCGGGCGCCACCACCGGCTCGCGGACCGCGACGGACTCCTCCCGCCGCCGCCGCGCGCTTTCGCTGCGCCAGTGGTCGGTGAGCCGCCGGGTCGCGACGGCGACGAGCCAGCCATACGGGTTGTCCGGCACGCCGTCGGCGGGCCACTGCTGCGACGCGGCGAGCAGTGCCTCCTGGACGGCGTCTTCGCACGCGTCGAACTGGCCGTACCGACGCACGAGCGCACCGAGCACCTGGGGCACCAGCGGCCGCAGGCGCTCCCCGACGGACGCGCTCACCCGCCGGTGAACCCGGATTCGGTTTCGGCGTCGGCGTCGGCGAAGAACACCACCGGCCGGACCTCGATGCCGAGCCCCTTGATCCCGGCGTCCGGGATCATCGCGGCCACCTCGTGGGCGCGCTCGGGCGAGGCGCACTCGACCAGGTAGAACCCGGCCAGGAACTCCTTCGACTCGATGAACGGCCCGTCGGTCACCGCCGGGACCCCGTCGGTCACCCGGACGACGGCGCTGCGGGCCGGGGCGTCGAGGGCCTGGGTGCTGATCATTTCCCCTGACTCCCGGATCCGGCGGATGAACTCGCCGTGGCCGCTCATCACCTCGTCCCTGTCCTGCTCGGACAGCGCCTCCCAGACGTCGGGGTTCATGTGCATCGCCAGCAGGTACTTCACGTGTCCTCCCCGGATCCGGCCTTGCCGGTCCCGAACATAGCCGATCCGGGACCGCAACCCGCGAGTCGCCCGCGGCGGCGGCCCGGGAGCAGCATCGACACCTCAGTGCCGATCAGCCGCGGAGGCCGCAACCATGTCCGACGTGTACGCCGATCTGGAGGCCGGGGCGGACGCCCTCGCGGACCTGGTGCACGCCCACGCGGGAGCCTTGCCGCTGCCGTCCGCCCGCGCGGTCGCCGCCCACCTCGCCGAACTGACGGTCGTCGCGCGGCGGGTCGTCCTGGCCGTGGAGGGCACCGGGACCGGGACCGCTCCCCGGATCACCGACGCCGGCCTGCTCGGCGACGCCGTGCTCGCCTGGCGTTCGGAACACCGCAAGGCCGTCGAGCTGCTGGCCACCGCGGCCGGGGACGTCCCGTGGCCCGGTGGCCCGCTGCGGCCGTCCCTGCTGGCGGCGGCGCTGTCGACGGTCCTGTTCGCCCGCGGCCAGGACATCGCCGATGTGCTCGGTGCCCGGCTCCCGCGCGACGACGCCATCGGCCACGTCGCCTACTACGGCGTCCGCACCAGCGGCGACGTCTACGCCGGGCACGGCGGGCCGCCCGCCGGGCTGCTCCGGTTCGAGCTGACCGCGCCGTCGGGGACGCTCTGGGAATTCGGCCCCGCCGACGCGGCGGACCGGATCTCCGGCCGTGCCGAAGACTTCTGCCTGCTGTTCACCGGCCGTCGCCCGGCCGCCGGGCTGGCCGTCGAAGCCACCGGGCCGCGCGCCCGCCGATGGCTGGAGCTGGTGCAGCAGCACAGAAATCCACTGTGGACGGCCGAACCGGACTGATCAGGCGAAGCGGTCCGGGTCGCCCGCGCCGCGGCGGACGATCTCCGCCTCCCCCGAGGAGAAGTCGACCACCGTGGTCGGCTCGACCCCGCAGTCACCGGAGTCCACGACCGCGTCGAGCACGTGGTCGAGCTCGTCCTTGATCTCCCAGCCCTGCGTCAGCGGTTCCGGCACGTCCGGCAGCAGCAGCGTGCTGGACACCAGCGGTTCGCCCAGTTCGGCCAGCAGCGCCTGGGTGACCACGTGTGCCGGGATGCGGACGCCGACGGTCTTCTTCTTGTCGTGCATCAGCCGCCGCGGCACTTCTTTGGTGGCCGGCAGGATGAACGTGTAGCTGCCCGGCGTCGCCGCCTTGATCGCCCGGAAGACCGCGTTGTCCACGTGCACGAACTGGCCCAGCTGCCCGAAGTCCTGGCAGACCAGCGTGAAGTGGTGCCGCCGGTCGAGCTTGCGGATCGCCCGGATGCGGTCGAGGCCCTCGGGGTTGTCGAGCCGGCACCCGAGCGCGTAACACGAGTCGGTCGGGTAGGCGATCAGCCCGTCGTGCCGCACCAGGTCCGCGATCTGGCCGATGGCGCGCCGCTGGGGGTTGTCCGGGTGCACGTCGAAGTACTTCGCCATGGCCGCGAGCCTAGGGCCCGGCCCGCGGCCGCGCCCGGCGGCCCGCGTCTCCGATCTTGCTCTGCCCGCTCACGAACCGGTGACCCGGCCCGGCGTCCGGGAGCAGAATGCGCGGTGGGCACCGGCACACCGCACCCCGGAGGCGATCATGACCGAACTGGCGCTGCCCGGCCTGACCCGGCAGGCCCCACCCCGGGCCGGCCGGGGCGTACCGGTTCGCCGGGCCCGCGGGCACGGTCACCCTGGCCGAGTTGTTCGACGGGCATCGACGGCTCGTGGTGCACCACACCGTCCCCGATCGCAGCCGGCCCTCCGCCGGAGAGCTTTCGGCCGCGCTGTACACCCGGGACACCCGCCGGGTAATCGTTTCCCACGCCCCCGACACGAAGAGCGAGCAGTACCGCAGGCACTCCGGGGGGAACCTGCCGGGGTATCCGGCGCCGGACACCGGGTTCGCCGCGGACTTCCCGGCGACGCGCCGCCTCGAGGGCACCGGCCCCGCCGAGCACGACGACGACGATCCCGGCCTGAGCTTCTTCACCCAGGACGGGCGATCCGTGCTGCACACCGGCTCGATCGCGGTGCCGTACCTGGATTTCCTCGCGCCGGCCGGTGTCGCGCGGGGCCGGGGCCGCGGCTGGCGAAGCGGACCGGACGTTCGGCCGGAGCCGGACGCACGGCGGCACGGCCGCTCTTCACCGACTGTGCCGATCCGGCCACAGTCACGGCCGAATGGCTTGGTGACAACGGTTACGTGCAGTACAGGGGCGGCCTGCTTCGGGCCGGATTGGCAATACGAGCCGACAGGATGAGATAGGATTGTCCGGAAGCATGCAGACCGAGCTCAGCCCGGGTCACCGAACCCACTCCGTGCAACGCCACGACACCGGAGGACCGTTGCGCATGTCTCCGGTCGTCGACTCGAACCGCTCGGGCGCCCTTTCCGTGCCCTGGGGTACGAGCGCGGTCGACCGGCGGCCCAAGCTGGCGACCTACCTCGCCGGCTCGCTCATCACCGTGGTCGTCGCCGGCTTCGGGGCCGTGCTGCTCGCCGACCTCATCCCCCAGTCGGTGAGCCCGGTCGCGGCCGGTTACGCCATCCTCGCGGTCGCGCTGCTCCTCGCCATCCAGTTGCTCCACTTCAGCAGGCCGTCGGTCCGCCTCGACACGACGACCAGCCGGGTCCTGCTGGTCGTGCTGGCCCTGCTGGGCTACGTGCCGGTCTTGACCTTCGACGCCATGTGGGCGGCGATGCCGGTCTTCTTCGGCGGCGCGGTGGTGCTGGTGCTGCCCGCCTGGTTCGCGTGGCCCCTCTTCGGCCTCAACATCGCCGCGGTGCTGTGGATCGAGCTGCGCTACGACACTCCGCTGGAGTCGGTTTACACCGTCCTCGGCGTCGCCGCGTACAGCCTGGTCTTCGCCAAGCTTCCTCTGGTCGCCCGGATGATCCGCGAGCTGCACCTGGCCCGGACCGAGCTCGCCCGCCGCGCGGTCGCCGAGCAGCGCCTGGCCTTCGCCAGGGACCTGCACGACCTGCTCGGCATGAGCCTCTCGGCCATCGCCCTCAAGGGTGAGCTGGTGCACCGCCTGATGCGCAAGTCGAGCGAGCAGGCCCAGGCCGAGCTGGCCGAGATCACCGCCATCGCGCAGCGCACGCTCTCCGACGTCCGCGCGGTGTCCCACGGCTACCGCGTGTCGCTCGAGAAGGAGTTCCGCACCGCCCAGTCGCTGCTGACCGCCTCCGACATCGCCGTGCGGATCCACCTGGACCAGGGCGACCTGCCGGTCCAGGCGCGCACCCTGCTCGCCAAGGTGCTGCAGGAGGGCGTCACCGACGTCCTGCGCCACAGCGACGTCGAACACTGCGAAATCGCGGTCCAGCAGCGGCACGGCCGGGTGTCGCTGGAGATCGTCAACGACGGCGTGGGCCCCGACGACCTGCCCACGGAGTCCGAGCTGCTCGCCCGGCTGCCGGACGAGGTGGCCGCGCTGGGCGGCACCGTGCGCAGCGGTATCGGCGAGGACGGCCGGTTCCGGCTGCTCGTCGAGCTGCCGCTGCCGGACCGGGTCGAGCCGCCGTCCACCGACGACGCCACCGAGCCGGCCGACGCGGAGTCGAGGCGGGTCCGGGTGCTCCTGCCGGTCATCTTCACCCTGTTCGGCCTCATGGCCGTCGTGCACGCGCTCCTGCTGACCACGAACGGCTGGCACATCGCGCTCGTCGCCGGGTCCTTGACGGCGCTGCTGACCCTGCAGTTCGCCTACTTCAACCGCCCCTCCACCCGGCTGCGCTCGGGCCAGAGCATCGCGATGCTGTTCGTCCAGGCCTGCCTGATCTACCTCCCGATGCTGCCGCTGCAACGGGACTGGGTGAGCTGGCCGTCGCTGCTCATGGGCTGCGCGTTGCTGGTCCTGCCCCCGGTCGCCGGCTGGCTGGTCTTCGCCGCGAACGCCGGGTTCTACCTCTGGCTCCAGTACGTCGCAGGGCAGGCCGGCGATGACGCCCTCTACGCGGTGGCGTTCTCCGCCGGCACGGTGATGGTCGGGCTCATCGTGTTCGGCATGCTGTGGCTGGTCCGGCTGGTCGCCGAGCTCAACCACAGCCGGCGGCGGCTGGCCGAGACCGCGGTCGCCGAGGAGCGCCTGCGCTTCGGCCGCGACCTGCACGACCTGCTCGGCATGAGCCTCTCGGCGATCGCGCTCAAGAGCGAGCTGACGGCCAGGGTGCTGCCACTGGACCGCGACCGGGCGGCCCAGGAGCTGGTCGAGACCCTGGGCCTGACCAGGCAGGCTCTCTCCGACGTGCGCTCGGTGGCCAGCGGCTACCGGGAGCTGTCCCTGGACAGCGAGTCCCGCTCGGCCCGCTCCGTGCTCGCCGCCGCCGACGTCCGGGTCCGGATGGAGATGCTCCAGGACGAGCTGCCCGCGCCGGTCCGCACGGTACTGGCGGTGGTGCTGAGGGAGGGCATCACGAACGTGCTCCGGCACAGCCGGGTGGAGACCTGCGAGATCGCCCTGCACCGGGTCGACGGCGGAGTCAGCCTCGAGATCGTCAACGACGGCGTCGAGCGGTCCGGCCCGCGCCCGGTCACCCCGGCCGATCCGGCGGACGACGGAGCCGCGCGGCCCGGCACCGCGTCGGGCAGCGGCATCGGCAACCTGTCCCACCGGGTGGCCGACCTCGGCGGCGAGCTCACCGCCGGTGTGGTGGACGACGGCCGGTTCCGGTTGCGCGCCGTGGTACCCGTCTGAGAGCCGGTTTCCCGGGCGACCGGCGCTTCAGATCCAGCCGGACTCCTGGGCCCGCCGGATCGCGTCCACCCGGTTGCGGGCCCCCAGCTTCGACACCACCGTCGTCAGGTAGTTGCGCACCGTGCCCGCCGACAGGTACAGCCGGGCCGCCACCTCGACCGTCCCGTACCCCTGCGAGGTCAGCCGCAGCACGTCGAGCTCGCGGCCGGTCAGCGGGCAGTCGTCGCTGTCCCAGGCCGCCAGGGCCAGGTCACCGTCCACCATCCGCCGTCCGGCCGCGACGCCGCGGACCGCGTGGGCCAGTTCGCCCGGCGGCGCGTCCTTCAGCAGGAACCCGCTCACCCGCGCGTCCAGCGCGCGCCTGAGCGTGCCCGGACGGCCCAGGCCGGTGAGGATGAGGGTGCGGCAGCACGGCAGCTGCTCGCGCAGCTCACCGGCCGCGGTGAGGCCGTCCTTGCCCGGCAGGTCGATGTCGATGATGGCGACGTGCGCTTCGCTGGCCCGGGCCGCGGGAAGGATCTCGGTCCCGGAAGCGACTTCGGCCACCACCTCGATGTCGGGCTCCAGCCGCAACAGCGCCACGAGCGCGCTCCGGACTATGTGCATGTCTTCGGCCACGAGCACTTTGATCACGAGGCGCCTCCGCCTTCACAACTCCCCAGGGCCTCAGTTAAACATTTCCGCGGGACTCCCGGTTGGTCCAAGAGGGTTCACCTCGGAAAATGCACGTGGACCTCGAAGCAATTCGATCCGAATACAACAGGACGCGCTCGGACGACTACCGGAGGTAGCAAAGCATAGGTGCATGGTGGGAAATTTTCCCATCGACTGTCGCCAGTGGACGCCAGGCGCACGCCGAGGGAGCCGGCCTCCGGGGCGAATGCACCCGGGAGACCGGCTCCCTCAGGCCCGGACCAGTGTGGACGGCAGCCGAAACGGGCTCAGGCGGCGAGTTCCACGTCGCGCAGCGCTTCGAGGTTCGGCCCGCAGATGGAGAAGCACACCCTCGAGTCGACGCGGCTTCCCCATTGTTCGAAACAGTCGATCACGAGGCCGGTCTCGATCGAATCGGCGTCTTCGACCTCGACTCCCAGGTCGACGAAAAGCGCGCGGACGTCAGCGGAAATACGTGCGGACATTGAGATCTCCCAGTGGCGAAGTAGAAAGCTTCACGTGCCATAAATAGTCCACTCGCGGACCGCCGGGAACCAGTGTCCACATCACCGGGGATATGTGCTTTATGTCTGCTCCGCGCAGTCCGGCGACTGCGCCCGAATGGAGTAACAGAGGGCAGCGAACGACCGGATAACGCCGTTTCGCTCACTTTTCGCGTTCGCGCCGCCGCGATACGCGACGGGAACGCACGGCCATCCATCGGAGGACATACCCGGCCGGGCCGCCGCAAACCGCGGTAGGCGAGCCATATGCAAAACGCATGTCCGGCCCGTGCGAAACCCATCCGGAATGGTGCACTGAGCACTTAAGAAGTAGACAGCGTCCGACCTAGAGTTCTTTTCGACAAGCATTCCGCCGGCGGCCACGCGTTTCACCGGGGAACGCGGCTACCGACGCCAGGCGACGGGAGGAGGGCCACCATGGACGAGGTCGTACGACAGGCCATGGCGCGCGCCATCACGACCATGCGGGACCACCTGGGCGACCGGCTCACCGTCGACGACCTCGCCCGGGCCGCCATGTTCAGCAAGTTCCACTTCACCCGTGTGTTCCTGCGGGCGACCGGGCTTTCCCCCGGCCGGTTCCTGTCGGCGCTGCGGCTGGCCGAGGCCAAACGGCTGCTCGCGACGACGAGCATCTCCGTGGCCAACATCAGCCACCAGGTCGGCTACAACAGCGTCGGCACCTTCAGCGCCCGCTTCAGCGGCAGCGTGGGGCTGTCGCCGAGCGGCTACCGGCAGACCAGGGGCCTGCCGCCGCGGGTCCCCGAACGCGCTGACCAGGCCCCCTCGGGCAGCACGCTGCGCGGGAACGTCCGCTGCCCGTACGGGACCGCCGGCCCCGTATTCGTCGGCTTGTTCCCGGCGAAGATCACCGAAGGCCGTCCCGCGCGGTACGCGATCCTGTCCGGGCCGGGACCGTACGCGCTGGCCGACGTGCCGCCCGGCGCCTGGTACGTCATCGCCCACACCTTCGCCGCCGGCTACGACGACGACCGCGGACCACGGCCCTATACCGGCCTCACCGGCCCGGTGCCGGTGCACCGCGGGGTCACCGCCGTGCTGGCCGACGTACGGCTGCGGCCGCGCCACAGCTTCGACCCGCCGGTGCTGCTGGCGCTGCCGGACCTGCGGCCGTCGGCCGGCCGGCGGCCCGTGGCGGTCTGAACAGTCCGCCGAACCGGGGAAGGCGGTCACGCCGGGCTTCCGGCCGGCGATCGCGCGTCGTGGGGACGGCGCCGATCGCCGGCATTCCGGGCGGCGGAAATTGCCTTCCGGCGGGATCCGGTGGCGTACCATTCTCACGGGGAGACATCCCGCTGGGGGAAGTGAGGTCACACCGTGATCAGAGTTTTGCTTGCCGAGGACATGGATATGGTCCGCGGCGCGCTCGTCGCCTTGCTCAACCTCGAATCCGACATCGAAGTGGTCGCGGAAGTCGATTCCGGCGACGAGATCCTCCCCGCGGCGAAGGCGGCCCATCCGGACGTCGCCGTCATCGACATCGATCTGCCCGGGAAGGACGGTCTGACGGCGGCCACCGAGATCCACGAAAGCCTCCCGGACTGCCACACCCTGATCCTCACCAGCCTCGGCCGGCCGGGCACCGTCCGCCGCGCCCTGGACGCCAAGGTGAACGGCTTCCTGCTGAAGGACGCGCCTTCGGACAAGCTGGCGAACGCGGTCCGCTCGGTGGCCGTCGGCCGCCGCGTCATCGACAGCGAGCTCGCCCTGTCCGCCTGGGAAGCCGACGACTGCCCGCTCACCCCCCGCGAGCTGGAGATCCTTTCGCTGGCCGCCCGCGGCCGCAACGTGGCCGACATCGCCGCGGACCTGTTCCTGTCGCCCGGAACGGTCCGCAACTACCTGGCCGCGTCCGTGACGAAGCTGAACGCGCGCAACCGGGTCCACGCGATCCGGATCGCCACCGAAGCCGAATGGCTGTAACGGCTCCGGACGCCGTTCACCAGGCCGGTGCCCGCAGCGGGACGACCGCGCTCAGCCGGTGCGTCCCGTCCGGCCGCACCCCCACCGACAGCTCGCCGCCGAGGGCTTCCACGCGGTAGGTGAGGTTCCGCAGCCCGGAGCCGCGGTTCTCGCCCGCGGGCGGGTCTTCGCCGGCGGGCGGGACCCCGTCGTTGGCCACCTGCAGCCGCACCGCGCCCGCCACCGCCACGACCGAGAAGTCGCACCAGGCGGCCTTGCTGTGCCGGATGACGTTCGTGACGCTCTCGCGCAGGACCGCCGCCAAGGTCGTCGCCACCGGCGACGGCAGGTCGGCCGGCAGTTGCCCGTCGAAGCCGACCGTGATGCCCGCCGCCCGCAGCACCGAGGCGGCGGACCGGCACTCCTCCGCGAGCGACATCTCCCGGGACCCCGCCGCGATCGCCCGGACGTCCGCCAGCGCCTTGCGGGAGATCGTGAGCAGTTCGGCCAGCTCGGCCTGCGCGGCCTGCGGGTGGTCGTCGACCAGGCGCCGGATCAGCTCCACCCTGAGCGTGATCGCCGAGAGGCTCAGGCCGAGCAGGTCGTGGGTGTCCCGGGAGAACCGGCGGCGTTCCTCGGCGACCACCTGGGCGGCGATCTCCCGCCTGCCGTCCTCGTCCAGGGCGGCCGCCCCGGCGAGCCACGCGAGCCCGAACACCGCGAAGGCCGTCACCGCGGTGAGCAACGCGGCTCGCAGGCCGTCCGCGACGGCCGCCGGCCCGGCGACCAGTGCCCCGGCCCCGGCCGTCACGAGCACCAGCACCGGGACGGCGACGCGCAGCCGGGCCACCAGCGGCAGGCTGCCCAGGAAGAAACAGCTGAACTCGGCCCATGCCGCGCCGAACTCCAGCACCGGGGCCAGGCCCAGCACGGCCTGCAGCGCCAGCGCGGTGCCACGGAACCGGGTGCGTCCGCCCCCGAACGCGGCCAGGTGGACCAGGACCAGCGCCCCGCCGCACCCGCAGGCGGCCAGGACCACCGCCCGGTCCGCCGCCTCCGGCAGCGAGGTGAGGAGACAGAGCAGCCCGATGGCGACGCAGCCGCCGGCGTGCGCGACCCGGCCCGGCCGCAGCGGGAACGGGCGGCCCGCCGGACCGGCCGGTTTCGCTGCCGAATCCACCGCTGCGCCTCCCCAGTTGCCCCCTCGCGGAAGCTCCCCAGACGTCCGCCCGGCAAATCTAACAGCCGGAACCGCGATCCGGGCGTTCCGGCCGCAGGCTCACCCGGGCAAGTTCAGGACACATTCGCCGACGCTGACCTCGGCGGGCCACTCCAGCTTCAGCGCCCGGTCGACGCGGTCGCCGGCGTCCACGGGCACGGCGTGCGCGGTCAGCCCCATGGCCTTCGCGGCGAGGGAGAACACCTGCTGCAGCGCCCCGACGTGGAGCAGGGTCGTGGCGTACGCCGCCCCGCCGAGGACCCAGGCGATCCGCGACATGCGGGCCGTCATCGTCAGCAGCACCGACGGCCGGGCGTGGCCGCCCGCGGCGACCATCGCCATGTCCAGCAGGCCGTCCAGGACCGGGAGGTCGTCGTTGATCAGGGTGAGTGTGTGCCACAGCGGGTCGTAGTGGTAGATCCCGCGGGTCAGGTCGTCGCAGCGGTTGATGCCGACGTAGATCTCGAGCTCGTACAGGCAGGCGACGCTGAAGTACGGCCGTTGCGACGCCTCGTGCGCCGGGCCGCCGGGCAGGTGCGCCGGGCCGACCGAGCGGACCCGGGCCGCCCGGAACAGGAACTCGCCGATCTGCCGCGCCTGCAGGGCGCGCTCGCTGAACTCCGGGCGGGTGTGGTCGCGCTCGAGCAGGCTGGTCAGCGTCGGGTCCCCGGCCGCCAGCACGGCCGGGTCCGGCCGGTACAGCGGGAACGTCGGCCCCGCGGTGACCTGCTTGACCACGGGCGGCTCGCGCAGCTCGCGAGCCGCGTCCGGATCCGGCGCCGCCCCCTTCTGCCAGGTCCGGCTGCGGGTGTGGAACAGCAGGTCGTCCGGCGACCAGACACCGAGGTCGGGCCCGCCGGACTCGGCGAACCCGCCGTCGGGCCGGGCGAGCAGCACCACCCCGGCGGCGACCAGGAAGGACAGGACGTCGGCCACGACGGCCGAGGGCACCCCGGCCGTCCCGGCCAGCTCGTCGACCGTTCTCGGCGCGGCCAGCGACGACGCGATCACCACGGCGGGCGAGCTGGACAAGGCGACCTTGTACCGCGCTCCCGCCGACTCGGCGAGCAGCGTGTCACCGTCGGCGCGCAGCGAGGTGAACCGCGAGAGCCGGACGCGCCGCGCCGCCGGCAGCGGGCCGACCGGGAACGCGGGGTTCTGCGTCACCGGGATCGCCGACAGCAACGGCCCGTGGCCGTCGTTGAGCGCGAGGGAGTGCACCACCGAACCGGAGAGCCGGGCGAGCACCTTCCGCAGCGACACCCGCGACTCGTCCGGGCCGGCCACGGCCAGGTTGGCCATGGTCACCGGGCCGAGCACCATCCGGTCGAGCGACGCGCGGACTTCCTCGGGCGTGCCGGGGAACTCGTACTCCCCCCACCACGTGACGGCGACGAGCGTCCCGTCGTCCGCGGCTTCGAGCAGGGTGTCCTCGGTCAGGGACAGCAACCGGATCGTTTCGGCGCGTCCCTCCGGGCTGTCGGCGGTCAACGGGTGCTCCTACGCGAGGGGTGAAGTGCTCTTCCGGAGCACTCCAGGGTGCTAGAGGAAGATGGGGAAGGGATTGAGCCGCTCGTACGGCGTCGGCTCGGCGAGCCTGCCCAGCCGCACCGGAACGTCGAACAGTCGTCCGGGCGCGTAGCGGGCCCAGAACGGCCGCAGCCCCGGCGCGAGCACCTTGACGACCGGGATCCCCACGTCGGGCCGGGTCTGGTCGAGCACGAGCAGTTCCGTGCCGGCCGCCGCCAGCGTCCGGCCCAGCGCCACCACGTCGTCGCGCACGTCCGGGCGGTGGACGAACCGGAAGTCCGCCGGGACGCGCATCCGCACGCCCGCGGCGGGCCGGAGGTACGGCTGGTTGGCGACCGTCGCGTACCGGAGCCAGCGGGCCGCGTCCGGGTCGTCGATCTCGTGTCCGAACTGGAGCACGTCGGGGATCATCTGGTTCAGCTCGGTGATCGCGCGGCGGAGGGCGATCCGCGGGTCGAGGTGGGCCCCGAAGCCGAAGATGACGTGCTCGTGCGGCCCGTCGGTGCGCCGCGAGAGTGCCACGACCACCGGGACGCCGAGGTCCGACGTCACGTCGAGCGCCCACAGCTCGCGGCCGATGCCCGCGTAGCCGCCGATCATCTCCTCCAGCCACGGGTCGCCGAAGGACGCGAGATCCACCCCCGGCACCGGCGTCCGGTTGTACCACCACAACGCGACGGCGTCCCGTTCGACGAGCTCCAGGGTGCCTTGCAGGATGGCGTCCTCGAGGCTGCTGCCGGCCGCCGCGCCGTTGGAGTCCGAGCGCAGGCCGCGGATCCCGCAACCGGTGGGCGCGCCGTAGTACAGGAACCCGGTCGGCAGGAGGCGGCGCCGGCCCGCCAGCGTCCACACCGGGGTCCAGTCGATCACGGCCGAGGTGCCGAAGGGCGCGCCGACGTGCTGGAACAGTCCGTGCGCCGCGTTCCAGCCCGCGCGCTCCCGGTACTGCCGCTCGGCGAACAGCATGCAGTCGTTGGGGTGGACCGCCTCCGCGCCGAGGTCGTCGAACGAGGCCCGGATCCGCAGTTCGTCACCCTGGAAGTTGCCGGAGAAGCGCTCCGCCGCTTCGCAGAGCGCGCCGACCTCGGCGTCGAGGGGGCTGACGCCCTTGCCGCCGTTCTCCCCGCGCAGCCCGGCCTGCAGCCCGACGACGCCGGTGAGGGCGCGGGCGATGTTCGTCCCCGACCGGTAGGCGTTGACGAACGGCGGCGCCGCCGGGTCGGGCCGGACCGCCTTCACGATCCCGGTGACCGGGCTGACGAGGTGCCGGTACCGCTCGAGCATCTGGGCCGGCGTCGCGGTGCGGTGCCCCCCGCCGCCCGAGGTGGCCTTCCGGGCCTCCCGCAGCTCGATCGGCCGGGCGGACCGCTGGGTCACGAGCGTGGCGTCCCCGCAGCCGGGGCACTGCGGGCGGCGGCGCAGCTCGTGCAGCTCGCCCTGCAGGCTGAGGGTGTCGAGCACCCAGACGCTCTCCTGGCCGCGGTGGCGGTAGCCGGCCAGCCACTTGCTGGCCTCCAGCGCCACCAGGTGGGCCGCCGCCGCGGTGAGCGGCGGCAGGGCGGCGGCGGGGTGGCGCGCGGGGCCGACGTGACCGAGGACCTCCTGGGCGCACGCTTCGGCGTGCCGGTGGGCCCACAGCCGGTTGGTCAGGCACAGCCAGCACGCCGACTCGTGCGGCCGCAGCACCGGCCCGATCCAGACCTGGGCGCCGAACGGGCGCGCCAGCAGCCACGGCCGTCCGGTGCGGCGGTGCTCGGCGTCGACTTCGCCCAGCCGCGGGTCGAGGTAGTCGGTGCACAGCACCACGCTCAGGTCGGGCTCGCCGGTCCCGCCGACGACGTCGAGGGCCGCGCCCGCCAGCGCCTCCTCGACGGGCCGCGTGTCGACGTCCTCGCCGACCGCGATCAGCCGGATGCTGCCGCGGGTGTCGCCGGCCGCGACCTCGCCGGCGTCGATGCCGCACGCGTCCCAGAAGGCGAGCTCCCGTTCGTCGGCCCCGGGCCCGGCCGCCTCGCGCACGGCCACCAGGCCCGCCTCGACGAGCTGGGCCACCAGCGCCGCGACCTCCTCGGGCGCCATCCCGTCCGGCCGCGCACCGAGCACGTCGGCCAGTTCCCACGTCCCGTCCAGCAGCGGCGCGAGCGATTCGATGCGGGCGCCCCGTATCGCGATGACCCCGCGTTCGGAGAACAGGTAGGCGCCGTTGCCGTTGCTGACCTCGGCGCGCAGGTGCCGTTTGAAGCCGAGCACGCGGCCGCGCGCGTGCGACGTCGACGGGTGGAAGGCGGGGTGCACGGCCGATCCGCTCATTTCAACTCCCTGCCGCCGGTGCGCACAATCCGAGAACCCGGATTCTTCTCCGGCGGCCGGACCTGCGGCCAGTGCGCGGCACACCTGCCCGGGATGCGAAACGCACGACATTTCCCGTGAATTCCACAGCGAAGGCGTGCACACCGCACTGGCCCGGCGGCCGAGCGGGTCGTCAACCTGGATCCCGAGCGTCCGATGCGACCCACAGTGAGGACCGAGTATGACGACCACACGCACCTACGGACAGTTCTGCGGACTGGCGCGTGCTCTCGAAATCATCGGCGAGCGGTGGTCCATGCTCGTCATCCGCGACCTGATCCTCGGCCCGAAGCGCTTCACGGACCTGCAGCGAGGCCTGCCCCGCATCCCGGCGAGCATCCTGTCGTCCCGGCTCAACGAGCTGGAGCAGGCCGGCGTCGTCCGCCGCCGCGTCCTGCCGCAGCTCGACGCCGGCCTGGTCTACGAGCTCACCGAGTACGGCAGCGAACTGGACCACATCCTGCTGGACCTCGGGCTGTGGGGCGCGCGCTCGCTCGGCCACCCGAAGGGCGACGACGTCTTCACCACCGACGCCGCCATCCTCTCGCTCTACACGACGTTTCAGGAGGAAGCCGCGCGCGGCGTGCACGTGACGTACGTGGTGCGCCACAGCGACTCGCTGATCGTCCACGCCATGATCGACGACGGAACGCTGAAGGTGAGCAGCGGCGACCACCCCTCGGCGGACATCGTCATCGAGCCGCAGGGGCCGGTGCTGATCGACCTGTTCAACGGCAACCTGACCGCGGCCGAGGCGATCGCGTCCGGCCGGGTGAGGATCGAAGGCGAGTTCGCGCACCTGGAGCTGTTCACCAAGCTGTTCCGGATCCCCCCGAAGCCGGAGCTCTCCGACGGCCTCACCCTGCACTGAGCCGCCCCGGGGTGCGGCCGGCCGGGCGGGCGAAATGGGCAATCCGGAGTAACGGATCGGACCGCCGGGAGCTTTATCGTCGGAAAGCCGAGATTCGGTCCTTCGAGAAGGGGCACTTGCATGTCGACCTCCGAGTTCGTTCGGCCGGCCGGCTTCCTGGGGACGCTCAACGGGAAGTACCACAACCGGGCCCTCGCCGTGTTCATGGTGATCGTGCTGGCCCACTGGGCCGAGCACATCGTCCAAGCCGTGCAGATCTACGGGTTCGGGTGGCCCACCTCGCGGGCGCGGGGAGTGCTCGGGATGCCGTTCCCGTGGCTCATTTCGCAGGAATGGCTGCACTACGGCTACGCGCTCGTGATGCTGGTGTTCCTGTGGATCCTGCGATACGGCTTCGCCGGCCGGTCGCGGCAGTGGTGGAACCTCGCGCTCGCCATCCAGTTCTGGCACCACATCGAGCACCTGCTGCTGTTCATCCAGGCGCAGTCGGGCTGGCGGCTGGCCGGGCAGAAGGTGCCCACGAGCATCATCCAGCTGCTCGTGCCGCGGGTGGAGCTGCACCTGTTCTACAACACGATCGTCACCATCCCGATGATCGTCGCGGTCGTCCTGCACCGGCGGGCCTCGGTCGCCGAGCACGAGCTGAGCGGCTGCGTCTGCGGGCTGCCGAAGGCCGCCCTCGCCGCGTCGTGAAGCGAGCGCTGGCCCTGCTGGCCTTCCTCACCGGCTGGCTGGTGCTCGGCGCCGTCCCGGCCTCGGCTCACGTCGAGATCGTCTCGTCGGCCCCGGGGGACGGCGCCCGCCTGAGCGCGGCGCCGCCCCTGGTGTCGGTCACCCTTTCGGAGAACGTCGGGATCCAGCCCGGGTCGATCAAGGTCGTCGACCTCGCGGGCACGCAGGCCGACACCGGGCCGGTGTTCCAGCCCGGCGACGTCGCCGAGCAGCTCGCGGTGCGGCTGAAGCCGGGCCTGCCGGACGGCAGCTACCTGGTCGAATACGCCTTCGTCTCGGCCGACTCCCACCCGGTGCGCGGCACCTTCGCGTTCGTGGTGGGCACCGGGCCGCTGGTGACGTCGGCCGGCGCGGTGTCGGCGGCGACCGGCACCGACGCGGCCGTCGACGCCGTGTCGACGGGCGTGCGCTGGCTGGCCTACCTCGGAGTCGTGCTGCTCGGCGGGCTGGCGTTCGTGGTGCTGTGCCGTCCGGCGGCCCGCGCCGACCCCCGTTCCCGGCGGCTGCTGCGCTGGGGCGCCGGCCTCGTCGCGGCGACGACCGTCGCGGCGTTCGTGCTGCAGGGCCCGTACGCGGCCGGGCGGAACCTCGAAGCGGTGTTCGAGACCCGGCTGCTGGCGGACACCCTGCGCGTCGCCTACGGGAAGCTGTTGCTGCTCCGGCTGGCCGCGGTGGCCGTGCTGGCGCTGCTGCTGCCCCGGCTGCTGCGGCCGGACCTGCCGGAACGGCTGCGCTCCCGCTACGAGAACCTGGCCGTGGTGACCGGCTTCCTCGTGCTGCTGACGTTCTCGGCCACCGGCCACCCGGTCACCGACCCGATCATGTTCGTCTCGGTCTCGGCGGACCTGGTGCACTTCGGCGCGATCGCCGTCTGGGCGGGCGGCCTGGCCCAGCTGGCCCTGTGCCTCCACCGCCCGGCGGCCGACGAGGACCTGGTTCCCGTGGCGACGCGCTTTTCCCGCATCGCGGGCGGAGCGGTGACGGCCATCGCGGTCAGCGGCGCCGTGCTGGCGCTGCGCATCATGCCGTCGCTGCCGTCCCTCTGGACGACCCGGTTCGGCCTGCTGGTCCTGCTGAAGATCGCGGGCTTCGCGGTGCTGCTGGCGGTGGCGAGCCGCTCCCGCCGGGCGGTGCGCCGGAGCCAGACCCCGGCGGCACCGCCGGAAGGCGCGACGAAGACGGTGACGGCGGACCTGCGCCGCCTGCGCCAGGCTGTGGTGGTGGAGGTGCTGCTCAGCGTCGTGGTGCTGGCCCTGGCCGCCCTCCTGACGGTCACCCCGCCGTCCGGCTGAGCCCCGCCGCCCGTCAGACGCCCGGCCGGGCGGGCGGCGCGAACGGCCCCCAGCCGAACGCGGGCAGCCACGGCTCGGGCGCCGTGCTCCAGGCCAGGGCCGCGAGCTGGGCAAGGGACCGTCGTCCGGCCAGGGAGCGGTAGAGGTCGTGGGTGGGCGCGGTCACCGTCGCCGCCGGACGGCCGGCACCTGCCGTCCACTCCGCACCCGACGTCGTGCACAGCCGCAGCGACGGCAACCGGCGTGCCGTGATCGCGCCGGACAGTCCGCTGACCAGCACTTCGAAGCTCGGCGCCTCGGCCGCGTGGTCCTCCGGCGGCGCGACGCCGAGGGCCGCGCACAGGTCCAGCTCGTGGGTGTAGGCGTCCATCACCATCACCGCGCCACTGCGCCCGCCCGCGTCCTCGAGCCGCCGGTCGAGCTCCTCGCCGACGTCGTCCCAGTGGTCGAGCAGCTCCGGCACCGCCACAGCCCCGGCCGACGACACCGGGCCGCCGCCGTGGCGCGCCAGGACCCGCCCGGCGATCGCCGTGAGGTGGCCGAGCAGGTCCGTGACAGTCCACTCCGGACACGCCGGGACCCGGTGGAATCCCGCGCCGGGCCGTCCCCCGAGCAGGTCGCGGACGCCGCGGCGCACGGCGCGGTAGGCCACGAAGTCCGGAACCGGCAGGCTCGCTGTCACGAGTCCTCCTCGCCTGGCACGATCGGGGGCGTCCGGCCCAGTATGCCCAGGTGACGGCGCCGCGGTTCTCCCCGCTTGCCGGCCACCGGAAACCCTGGAGGTCACGAACTTGCCCACCCTGTGGTCCACGTCGGCCCAGTGGAGCCTGCTGCCGCCGGTCCTGCTCGCACTCGTGCTGAGCGTCGCCATCGGGCTCGAACGCGAGGCCGGCATGAAGGCCGCCGGGCTGCGGACGCACAGCCTGGTCGGCGTCGGCTCGGCCGTGTTCATGCTGGTGTCGAAGTACGGCTTCGCCGATCTGCTCGGCTTCGAGCACGTCTCGCTCGACCCGTCGCGGATCGCCGCCCAGATCGTTTCCGGCATCGGCTTCATCGGCGGCGGGCTGATCTTCGTCCGCCGGGACGCGGTGCGCGGGCTGACCACGGCGGCGACGATCTGGCTGACCGCCGCGGTCGGCACGGCGTGCGGGGCCGGGCTGCCGGTGCTCGCGGCCGGCACGACGATCGGGCATTTCGTGGTGACCCGGGGCTTCCCGCCGCTGCAGCGGTTCGTGGCCCGGCACCGCCGGGAACCACCGGTGGTCCGGCTGAGCTACCTCGACGGCCACGGCGTGCTGCGCGCGGCGCTGGCCGTGTGCACCGGGCGCGGGTGGGCGGTGCACCACGTCGAGGTCGACCACGAATCCGTTTCCGAAGAGGGGCAACGGATCGCGGTCGTGACGCTGCGCCTGGACGGCCGCGGTGATCTCTACGACCTGGCCGCCGAACTGGCCGAGCTGCCCGCCGTCCGGAGCACGTCCACCGGTCTCGGAGAACCGCTCGACGAATGATCGGCCGCCCGGGCAGCGCGCGGAGGCGGGTTTGCGGCACACTGGGGTGCACACGGAAACCCCCGGTGCCGCAAGGAAAACGTGCGGCCCAGGAGAAACCATCCAATTCGGAGGTGAGGCATGGCCCCCGGCGGCGGCGAGGACGTGGCGAACACGCAGCCCGGATTCGACCTGGCGTGGCGCGGTTTTCACCGCGCCCAGGTCGCGGAGTACGTCGCGTGGGCCGAGGCCGAGATCCGCAGACTCACCACGGAGCGGGACTCCGCGCGGCGCCGCGGGACCGCGCTCGCCGAGGAGAACCACGAGCTGCGGGTCAAGATCGACCGGATCAGCATGACCCCGATCCCCGCGGACGCCCTGCAGGAGCGCTCCCGCCGGATGATCGAGCTGACCCGCGAGGAAGCGGCCGAAATCACCGCGGCGGCAACGGAAACCGCGGAGAGGATCCGCCGGGAGGCCGAGGCGGAGGCCGTCCGGCTCACGGAGAAGGAACGCCGGCTGGTCGCCGAGGCGGAGGCCGAACGCGAGCGGCAGCGCGCCGAGCACGAGGAACTCCTGCGCGCGGCCGAGCAGCGTCGCAAGGAACTCGACGAGGCCGCGGCACACCGCCGTGCCCAGCTGGAAGAGGACCACACCCGCGCGATGACGGTGCGCCGCGCCGACGCGATGCGCGAGCTGGCCGAGCAGTCTGCGGCCGCCCGAGCGAAGGCCGGCCAGCTGGTCGCCGAAGCGCGGCAACACGGCGAAACCCTGGTCACGACCGCGGAAACCGAGCTGGCCGCGGCCCGGGAGAAGGCCGAGAAGCTGGTCACCGACGCGACCGAGCACGGCGAATCCCTGGTCGAGGCGGCGCAACGCGAGGTCACGGCCCTCGCGGAGGTCCGCGACAAGCTTAAGGCGAGCCTGACGGGCTGCCGGGCGTTGCTGGCCGACGCGGCCGTCGCCCTCGACGACCGTCCCGCGTCGTTCGACCCGGAAGCCACCCTGCCGATGTCGAAAAGAGTGCCGATCCAGCGCCGGTCACCGGCGGACGACCTCACCGACGCGGTAGGTTGACCTGCGCCGCGGCATCGGCGCAGGTCAGGACGTCGTGACGGTCGGCAGTCCCCACGGCGGCTTCACCGGGACCGCGGGAGCCGGTCCTTGACCGGAGCCGCGCCGTTCCCCCCGCGGCGGGTGTTCGCGCTGGTCGCCGCGGTCATGACGCTCGCCGCGTCGACCACGCTGGCCAACCGCGTGCTGCCCGGCTGGGCGTACCCGGTGTGCGGGCTGGTGGCGGCGCTCGTGCTGGTCGCGCTGGGCCGGGCGGCCGGCTGCTCGTGGACGGACCTGGGGCTGAGCCGGCTCCGGCGTCCCGCGCTCGCCGGCCTGGCCGGCGCGGCTTCGGTGGCGGTCGTCTTCGGGATCGCGCTGGCCGTGCCGTCGCTGCGCACGGTCTACCAGGACGGCCGCGTCGGCGACCCCGATTTCGCGCAGCTGCTGTGGCTGACCTGCGGCCGGATCCTGTTCGGCACGGTCCTGATCGAGGAGGTCGCGTTCCGCGGTGTGCTGCCCGGTCTGTTCGGCGCGGACGACGACCGGTGGCGCTGGCCGCCGATCCTGGGCTCGGCCGCGCTGTTCGGGCTCTGGCACGCGCTGCCGGCCCTCGCCATCGGCCGCAACGCCGCCGTGCACGCCGTGTTCGGCTCGACGCCGGTGGTGGTGCTGCAGGTGCTGGCGATGGCCGCGGCGGGCGTCGCCGGGATCTTCCTGCACTGGTGGCGCCACCTCGGCCGGGGCGTGCTCGCGTCGGTGTTCGTGCACTTCACGACGAACGCGGGCGGCCTCACCCTGGCCGTGCTGGTCCGCTAGGACCGCACCAGCCGCGCGATGGCGTCCGAAGCTTCCCGGACCTTCAGATCGGCTTCCTCGCCGCCCGCCGCGGCCGCCTGGACGACGCAGGTGGCCAGGTGCTCGTCGAGCAGTTCGAGCGAGAACGACTGCAACGCCTTCGTCGCCGCGGAGACCTGGGTCAGGATGTCGATGCAGTACTTGTCCTGCTCGACCATGCGCTGCAGCCCGCGGATCTGACCCTCGATCCGGCGCAGGCGCTTCAGATAGGCTTCCCGCTCGGTGCCGTAACCCGTCATCGCCCACCTGTCCCGTCGTCGGCATTCCTCACCCCGACTATACCCTCCCGGGGTGTCAGCGGAACCGGCGCAACCGCAGGCTGTTGCTCACCACGAAGGCCGACGAGCAGGCCATCGCCGCCCCCGCGATCATCGGGTCGAGCAGGCCGAGCGCCGCGAGCGGCAGCGCCGCCACGTTGTAGGCGAACGCCCAGAACAGGTTCCCCTTGATCGTGGCGAGGGTGCGGCGGGCCAGCCGGATCGCGTCGGCCGCGGCCCGCAGGTCTCCCCGCACCAGCGTCAGGTCGCCGGCTTCGATGGCCGCGTCGGCGCCCGTACCCATCGCCAGGCCCAGGTCGGCCTGCGCGAGCGCGGCCGCGTCGTTGACGCCGTCACCGACCATCGCCACCACGCGGCCCTCCGCCTGCAGCCGCTTGACGACGTCGACCTTGCCCTCGGGCAGCACCTCGGCGACGATCTCGCCGATCCCGGCTTCGGCGGCGATCGCCCGCGCCACGCCCGCGTTGTCACCGGTCAGCAGGATCGGCTCCAGGCCGAGTTGCCGCAGTTCGGCGACGGCCCGCGCGGACGTCGGCTTGATCGTGTCGGCGACGGCCAGCGTCCCGTGCAGCTCGCCGTCCCAGGTCACCCCGACCGTGGTCACGTCGCCACCCGGCGCCCGCCCGACGCTGACGACGCGTCCTTCGACCACCCCTGCCACGCCGACACCTGGCGTGCTGCGGAATTCGGTGACGGCGGGCAAGGCGCCGAAGCGCTCGCGGGCGGCGTCGGCGATGGCGCGGCCGATCGGGTGTTCGGAAGCGGCCTCGACGGCGCCCGCGAGCCGGAGCACCTCGCCGTCGCCCTCGACGAGCGTCATCCGGCCGGTGGTGACGGTGCCGGTCTTGTCGAGCACGACGGTGTCGACGCGCCGGGTCGACTCGAGCACCTCGGGCCCCTTGATCAGGATGCCCAGCTGCGCACCGCGGCCGGTGCCGACGAGCAGTGCCGTCGGCGTCGCGAGGCCGAGCGCGCACGGGCAGGCGATGATCAGCACGGCCACGGCCGCGGTGAACGCCGCGTCCGCCGAGTTACCGGTCGCCAGCCAGCCGACGAGGGTCGCCAGCGCGGCGAAGACGACCGCCGGGACGAACACCGCCGAGACGCGATCGGCCAGGCGCTGGACCTCGGCCTTGCCGTTTTGCGCCGACTCGACGAGCCGCGCCATCTGCGCCAGCCGGGTGTCCGCGCCGACGCGCGTGGCGCGCACGAGCAGCCGCCCGCCGACGTTGACGGTGGCACCGGTGACCGCGTCGCCCGGACCGACCTCGACCGGGACCGACTCGCCGGTCAGCATGCTGGTGTCGACCGCCGACCCGCCTTCGGTGACCACGCCGTCGGTGGCGATCTTCTCGCCGGGCCGGGCCACGAAGACGGCACCGACCGGCAAGTCCTTGATCGGGACGAGGTGCTCTTCGCCGTCGAGGAGCACGGTGACGTCCTTCGCCCCGAGGTCCATGAGGGCGCGGAGGGCGGCGCCGGCCCGGCGCTTCGACCGCGTCTCGAAGTGGCGGCCGGCCAGGATGAACGTGGTGACCGCGGCGGCCACCTCGAAGTACAGGTGGTGGTGGCCGTCACCGAAAACGAGCGCGTACAGCGACCAGGCCACGGAAGCGACGACGCCGAGTGAGATCAGCGTGTCCATCGTGGCGGTGGCGTGCCGCAGGTTGACCGCGGCGGCGCGATGGAACGGCCACGCGCCCCAGGTCACGACCGGGGCGGCGAGGACGAGCGACACCCACGGCCAGGCCGCGGACTGCCAGGCGGGGACCATCGCGACGACGACCAGCGGGACAGTGAGCGAGGCAGACACCAGCAAACGTTTGCGCAGCTCGCGTGTGTCATCCGGCGCCTGGGGCTCGGGCAACCGTGCCGAGTAGCCGGCGGCTTCGACGACGGCCTTCAGGTCGTCGACTGACAGCCCGCTCGGGTAGCTGACCTGGGCTTTCTCGGTGGCGTAGTTGACCGTCGCGGTCACGCCGTCGACCTTGTTGAGCTTCCGCTCGACGCGAGCCGCGCAGGACGCGCACGTCATCCCGCCGATGGCGAGCTCGACGCGGGCCGCGGCCGGCACCTCGGTGGAGTTCACGCGACCAGGCGGTAGCCGGCCTCGGTGACGGCGGCGGCGACCGCGTCAGTGGTCAGCGGCGCGTCGCTGGTCACGGTCACGCGGCCGCTCTCGACGTCGACGTCCACGCTTTGGACGCCGTCGATCTCGGAGACCTCCTCGCGGACCGAGGTGGCGCAGTGCCCGCAGGTCATGCCCTCGACGGTGTAGGTCGCTTCGGCCATCTCCCGCTCCTTTCGCTCTCCTTCCTTTATACCCATCGGGGGTAGGGGTTCACCGATCGCCCCCGGCACACTCCCGGCATGCGGAAGATCTACGCGATCGGGATCGGCGCCGGCGACCCGGAGCACCTGACGGTGCAGGCCATCGACCGGCTCAACCGCGTCGACGTGTTCTTCGTGCTCGACAAGGGGGCGGAGAAGAGCGACCTGGTCCGATTGCGGCAGGAGATCCTGGACCGGTTCGTCACGCGCCCGGGCTACCGCGTGGTGCTGGCGGAGGACCCGCCCCGCGACCGGGCCCCGGCGGACTACCGGGCCGCGGTCGCCGACTGGCACGCGGCCCGCGCGGCCGTGTACGAGGACCTGATCCGCTCGGAACTGGGGCCCGCCGAATCCGGCGCCTTCCTGGTGTGGGGCGACCCGTCGCTGTACGACAGCACGATCGCGCTGATCGAGGCGGTGCTGGCCCGGGGGAACGTGGAGTTCGAGTACGAGGTCGTCCCGGGCATCAGCAGCATCTCGGCGCTGGTGGCCCGGCACCGGACGACGATGAACCAGATCGGCCGCGCGGTCCAGCTGACGACCGGCCGCCGATTGGCGACGGGCTGGCCGGAGGGCGTCGACGACGTGTTCGTGCTGCTGGACGCCCACACGACGTTCGACCGCTTCACGTCGGAGGGCCTGCACATCTTCTGGGGCGCTTACATCGGCACGCCGGACGAGATCCTGCTGTCCGGTCCGCTCACCCCGGCGCTGGCGGCGCACATCCGTGAGGTGCGGGCGGAGGCGCGGGAGCGGCGCGGCTGGATCATGGACACGTACCTGCTCCGGCGGCCGGCCCGGGAATAGCGGAAGGCCCCGGGAGAACCGTGGGGTTCTCGACCGGGGCCTTCCGTTCAAGTAAGTTCGGCGGTGTCCTACTCTCCCACAACCCTTCGGTTGCAGTACCATCGGCGCTGTCAGGCTTAGCTTCCGGGTTCGGAATGGGACCGGGCG
>NZ_JBSGBK010000113.1:0-24609 GCF_053601215.1 Amycolatopsis sp. NPDC004772 | reverse complement strand
GTTCCCCCGCCCCCGTTTGTCCCCGGTCTCTGGTTTCCCCCCGCCGTGTCTTGGGGGGGCCCCGCGGGGGGGGGGCCTGGTTCACCCCCCCCCACTGGGGGGGTGGCGGCGCAACCCCCCCCCCCCCCGCCACATTGGGGCGCTTGGGTCAGGCCGGGTCGAACGTGATGCCGCGCTCGGCCGCGCGGCGCTCGCCCCACTCGTACAGCGCGGTCAGCGCCGGGCGCAGCTCCTCCCCCACCGCCGTCAGGTGGTACTCGACGTGCGGGACCCGGCCGTCGAACTCCTCGCGGCGGACGAGACCGTCCGCCGCCAGCTCGCGCAGCTGCTGGGTCAGCATCTTCTCGCTCACCGCGGGCATCCGGCGCCGGAGTTCGCCGTAGCGGTGGGCGCCCTCCTTGAGGTGGGCCAGGATCACCGGCTTCCACTTGCCGCCGATCAGGTCGACCGCCAGCTCCGTCGCGCAGTGGTACCGCTTCATCCCGCTCTCCCCTACGCACCGGAAAGTACGTGGTTGCCCGGCCGGGGAACCACTGGTTGCCTGACCGGGTGATCGTGTCAAAAACCACGCCGACCCTCTACGAATGGGCGGGCGGCCACGAAGCCCTCGTGAAGCTGTTGACGATCTTCTACGGCCACGTCCTCGAAGATCCGCTGCTCGAACCGGTCTTCCGGCACATGGACCCGCACCACGCCGAGCACGTCGCCGTCTGGCTCGGCGAGGTGTTCGGCGGGCCGGCCGAGTACTCCGCGAGCCACGGCGGGCACGCCCACATGATCGGCCGCCACCTCGGCCGCGGGATCACCGAGCAGCAGCGCCGCCGGTGGGTGACCCTGCTGCTCGACGCGGCCGACGAGGCCGGCCTGCCCGGCGACCCCGAGTTCCGGGCCGCGTTCGCCGGTTACCTCGAGTGGGGCAGCCGCCTGGCCGTGATCTTCTCCGCGCCCGGCGCCGAACCGAACCTGCACGAACCGGTCCCGCACTGGGACTGGCCGGTACCGCCCTGGCAGCCGCCGTCGTCGTAGCCGCATAGTGAGGGGCAGTCGGAAGGAGGCTGCCTTGATCCGGGTGGACGGCCGGACCCTGCGGTGCGCGGACGTGGTGGCCGCGGCGCGCACCGAGGGCCCGTTGGGCATCGACGTCTCGATCGCCGCGCTGCGAGCGGCCGAGCACGCGTGGAAGCTCGCCGAAGAGCTGAGCACGCGCCGGGTGGTCTACGGCCGCACCACCGGCGTCGGGGCCAACAAGGACGACACGGTCGAGAGCTCGGTGGCGCACGGCCTGCGGCTGCTCCGCAGCCACGCGGGCGGCAGCGGGGACGAGATGCCGCCCGGCCAGGTCCGGGCGATGCTGCTGATCCGGCTCAACCAGCTGCTCTCCGGGCGGTCCGGGATCAGCCCGGACCTGATCGGCGCGCTGGCCGAAGCGGTCCGCACCGGCGCGCGGCCGCTGGTGCACCGGCTCGGCGCGATCGGCACCGGCGACCTGGCCCCGCTGGCCGAGGCGGCGCTGGCGCTCACCGGCGAACGGCCGTGGGTCACCGGCCACGTGCCGCCGGTCCCGGTGCGGGCGGGTGATGCGCTGGCGTTCATGAGCAGCAACGCCGCGACGCTCGCCGAAGCGACCCTCGCGGCGATGCGGCTGGACACGCTGACCCGCGCGAGCCACGCCGTCGCGGCGCTGACGTACGTCGCCCTCGACGGCAACCCCGAGGCGTACGCGACGCCGGTGCACGAAGCGCGTCCGCACGCGGGCCAGGTCGCCTGCGCGGCCGAGATGCGGCGGCTGCTGGGCATGCACCAGACGCCGAAGCCGGGTCGCCGGATCCAGGACCCGTTCGGGTTGCGGGCGTTCCCGCAGGTGCAGGGCCCGGCACTGGACGCGATCCACTACCTGCGGGACGTCCTCGCCGTCGAGATCAACGCGAGCACGGAGAACCCGATGATCTCGACGGTCCACAACGACGCCTACCACCACGCGCACTTCCACACGGCGTACGTGTCGACGGCGCTGGACCAGGCGCGGGCGACCGTGCACCAGGTGGCGGAGCTGTCGGTGGCGCGCCTCGGCGACCTGGTGGAGCCGGAGTTCACCGGGCTGCGGCCGTTCCTGGCGGCCGGGCCGCCGGGCAGCTCGGGCGTGATGATCCTGGAGTACGTGGCGCACGACGCGCTGACGGAGCTGCGCCAGGCGGCGCTGCCGGCCACCCTCGGCACGGCGGTGGTCTCCCGCGGCATCGAGGACCACGCGAGCTTCTCGACACAGGCGGCCCGCGCGGCGACGGCTGCGTGTTCGGCCTACCAGCAGGTGCTGGCGTGCGAGCTGGTGGCGGCGGTCCGGGCGCTGCGGATGCGGGAGGCGGACCTGGTGGAGCTGCCGGTCCGCGACGCCTTCGAAGCGGCGTCGGAAGTGCTGGACCCCGGTCTCGACGACCGGCCGCTCACCGACGACATCGCCGCCGCCGGCGGGGTCTTGGACGTGCTGGCCCGGATCTAGCCGTGAACCCGGATCGCCTGTTCCGCCAACAACGGGGCAGATGGCCTCACGACAGGCAGGCGGTTCCTTGAGTTCACCAGGTGAAGGCGGGGCGGACGCGGATGTCATCACCGCGTCGCTGGAGCACCCCGAGCGGTTCGCGGCGGTCTTCGACCGCCACGCCCCGCACATCCACCGCTACCTCGCCCGGCGGCTCGGCGGCCAGACGGCCGACGACCTGATGGGCGAGACGTTCCTGATCGCGTTCGGCGGGCGCGCCCGCTACGACCCGGCGTTCCCGAGCGCGCGGCCGTGGCTCTACGGCATCGCCACCAACCTCGTCGGCCAGCGCCGCCGGGAAGAGGCCCGCGAATACCGGCTGCGCGCCGCTCTCGGGCCGCCCGCCGAGCAGGACGGCCACGCGGACCGGGTCGCCGAGCGCGTGACCGCCCAGGCGATGCAGGGCCGGCTGGCCGCCGCGCTGGCCGGGCTGGCCCGCGGGGACCGCGATGTCCTGCTGCTGATCGCCTGGGAGGGCCTGACCTACGAGGAGGTCGCGACCGCGCTGGGCATCCCGGTCGGCACCGTCCGATCGCGCTTGAACCGGGCCCGCCGGAAGGTCCGCACCGCGCTGGCACCCGAGGAGGTCTCGAACCATGGATGAGATGCAGCTGCTGCGCGACTTCGCCGGTCCCGCCGAGCTGCCGGGGCGTGAAGGCCTGGCCCGGAAGCGGGCGGAACTGCTCGCCGCCACGGCCTCGGCTCGTCCCCGGCACCGGTGGGTGTTCCGGAGCGGGGTCACGGCCGCCGGGCTCGCCGCGGCCGCGGCCGCCGTCGTCGTCCTGACTCCGGCCGGGCCCCCGGTCTCGCCGGCGCCCGAGCCCGAGCCGGTGCGCATCCTGCACGCCGCGGCCGCGAAGGCGCGCGCCCTGCCGGACGTCGTCCCGCGGCCGGACCAGTTCGTCTACACGAAGACACGGCTGGCGGACGGGCGGGCGAACGAAACGTGGGCGTCGGTGGACGGCACCCACGACGGGCTGCAGTTCCTCTACGGCCACGAAGCCTCGCTGGCAGGCTGCCGCGACGGGAAGCGCGTGCAGCACGAGAGCCACGGGAGGACGGTGACGAACCGGTGCGTGCCGCACCCCGCCGTCCCCGCGGACCTGCCCACGGACGCCGACGCCATGCTCGCCTACCTGCACCGGAGCACCTACGGCGAAGGTGACACGCTGCACGATCTCGGCCGCGAGGTCGTCGGCCTGGCCGGCGGTTACCTGCGCCCGGAGGTGCGGGCCGCGCTCTACGAGGCCGTGGCGAAGGTGCCTGGCCTGGTCGCCCGCGCGGACGCGAAGGACGCCACCGGCCGGACCGTCCTCGGCCTCGGCTGGGCCGGCACGACGGAACACGGCATCGGCAACCAGGACGAGTTCCTGTTCGACCCGGTCACCTTCGCCTACCTCGGCTCCGGGGCCGAGGTGGTGGTGAGCCAGGCCATCGTCGACGCGGTGCGGCAGCGGCCCTGAACGCGCGAAGGGCCGCCCCGGGAGTTCCCGGAGCGGCCCTTCGACACGGACGACTCAGCCGAAGAAGACTTCGGCTTCCTGGTAGCGCTCGACCGGGACCGTCTTCAGCTCGGCCGTCGCCTCGGACAGCTTGACGCGGACGATGTCCGTGCCCTTGAGGGCGACCATCACGCCGAAGTCGCCGTCCGCGACCGCGTCGACCGCGTTGAGGCCGAAACGCGTCGCCAGGACGCGGTCGTAAGCCGTCGGGGTGCCGCCGCGCTGGACGTGGCCCAGGACCACCGCGCGGGACTCCTTGCCGGTGCGGTGGGCGATCTCGTCGGCCAGCCAGGTGCCGATGCCGCCGAGGCGGACGTGCCCGAAGGCGTCCTTCTCGCCGGTGAGCAGCTTCTCCTCGCCGCCCTCGGGCAGCGCGCCCTCGGCGACGACGATGATCGGTGCGAACTCCTTCTCGAAGCGGCGCTCGACCCAGGAGACGACCTGGTCGACGTTGAAGTGCTTCTCCGGCACCAGGATGACGCTCGCGCCGCCGGCCAGGCCGGAGTGCAGCGCGATCCAGCCGGCGTGCCGGCCCATGACCTCGACGACCAGCGCGCGGTGGTGCGACTCGGCCGTGGTGTGCAGCCGGTCGATCGCCTCGGTCGCGATGGAGACCGCGGTGTCGAAGCCGAAGGTGTAGTCGGTGGCGCCCAGGTCGTTGTCGATCGTCTTGGGGACACCGACGACCCCGATGCCGTCGTCGGTCAGCCGCTTCGCGACGCCGAGGGTGTCCTCGCCGCCGATCGCGATCAGCGCGTCGACGCCCTGGTCGGCGAGGACCTGCTTGATCTTGTCGACGCCGCCGTCGACCTTGTACGGGTTGGTGCGCGAGGACCGCAGGATGGTGCCGCCGCGGGTGAGGATGTCCTCGACGTCGTTCAGGCCCAGCGGGCGGCTGTCGCCGGTGAGCGGGCCGTTCCAGCCGTTGCGGAAGCCCACGAAGTCCCAGCCGTGCACCTCGATGCCCTTGCGCACCACCGCGCGGATCACCGCGTTGAGCCCCGGGCAGTCGCCGCCGCCGGTCAGCACACCGACACGCATGAGAAGCCTCCGTCTGTTCTCGGGAGATGACAGTCACATTTCGTCAGACGTCAGCGTAGCGGCTCTCGTCTTGATCGGTGCAGCCCCTACCACCTGCCGGATCGGTCCGGGTGACGGCTGTGCTACGTTGAGCCCGTGCAGCGCTATTTCTGGTTTACGAAGCCGGCCCCGGGTGGGCGCGGCGGCGTGAACCTGCGCTGACCTCCCACCCCGAGCCGGATCTCCAACCGGCTCGGCGAGTCCCCCGCGGGTCGGTGTCCACCAGGAAGGAACACCCCCGCGATGACGCTCTCCGCCGGACCGGCCACCATCGGTGACCTCGACGCCGCGCGCACCACGTCGATCAGTCCGCTCATTTCGCCCGCGCTGCTGCGCGAAGACCATCCGGTCGACGCCGCGGTCGCGAAGGTGGTGCGCCACGGCCGCGCCGAAACGGTCGACATCCTCGAAGGCCGCGACGACCGGCTCCTGGTCGTGGTCGGCCCGTGCTCGGTCCACGACCCCGAGGCGGCCCTCGACTACGCCCGCAGGCTGGCCGCGAAGGCCGAGGAGCTGCGCGGCGAGCTGCACATCGTGATGCGCGTGTACTTCGAGAAGCCGCGCACGACGCTGGGCTGGAAGGGCCTGATCAACGACCCGGACCTGGACGGCACGTTCGCCGTCAACAAGGGCCTGCGGATGGCCCGCAGGCTGCTGCTCGACGTCTCGGCGCTGGGCCTCCCGGTGGGCTGCGAGTTCCTCGACCCGATCACGCCGCAGTTCATCGCGGACATCGTGACCTGGGGTTCGATCGGAGCGCGGACTGCGGCCAGCCAGGTCCACCGCCAGCTGTGCAGCGCGCTGTCGATGCCGGTGGGCATCAAGAACTCGACGGAGGGCGACGTCCAGGTGGCGATCGACGCCACCCGCGCGGCGGCGGCCAGCCACGTGTTCCCGGGCATCAACACGGATGGTTTGGCGGCGCTGCTGACGACATCGGGCAACCCGGACTGCCACGTGATCCTCCGCGGCCACAACGGCGGCCCGAACTACGACGCGGCCACGGTCGCGGACACGTTGGGACGCTTGGCGAAGGCGGGCCTGCCGGAGCGGGTGATCATCGACGCGTCGCACGGCAACAGCGGCAAGGACCACGTGCGGCAGGGCGCGGTGGTGTCCGAGCTGGCGACGCGGCTCGCCGCGGGTGAGCGCGGGATCGCCGGACTGATGATGGAAAGCTTCCTGGCGGGCGGGCGGCAGGAGCTTTCGCTGGGGCGGGCTTCGGAGCTGACCTACGGGCAGTCGATCACGGACGCTTGCCTCGCTTGGGATGACACCGCGCCGCTGCTGGACGAGCTGGCCTCGGCGGTGCGGGCGCGCCGCTGAGAAGTTGCAGGACGAGCTCGCCTCGGCGGTGCGGGCGCGCCGCTGAGAAGTTGCTAGACGAGCTGGCCTCGGCGATGCGGGCGCGCCGCTGAGAGGTCCCCGGCCTGGGGGTCCCCCGGTTTTTACGTTACCGGGGACCCCCGACAGTTTCGGGGTGTTGTCAGGCTGTCTTGGCGCCGTGCCCACCACCCCGAAGCCTGAATTGTCACTACGGACGGTGGTACCGCGTCAAGGCGGGAAAGCGCGCCTTGACCCGGCACCACCGTCCGCGTGCTGGCTTCGGATCGGGGTGGCGGGGCGGGTCTGGGTGGGGTGCCGGTCTGGGCGTCCGCGTTCCGTTCGGGTCGGTGAGGCAATCGGCAAAGGCGCTTCGCGCCTTCCGGAGCCCGCCCCGCCGCACAGGCCCTCCGCAGCCGGCCGGGGTCAGCGGCGTGGGAAGTAGCTCTCGATGACTTCCCACCGGGCCAGGTTGTGCTTTGCGTCCGCTAGGGCGTCGTGCTGGTCGGTCGGCGCTGCCGGGAGCTTCGGCTTTCCGGCGTCCTCCCAGCGCTGGCGCAGATCTCGCGTGAACCTCGGCAGCTGCCGGGGCAGCGCCGGCATCGGGCCCCACAGCTGGGCCAGGGCCACGTGGTCGTACGCCGCGAACCAGGCCCACAGCTCGATCCCGCCCGGCGGCTTGCCGAAGAACTCCAGCAGGTCCGCGCGGATCTTCTCCCGGCTTCGCCAGGCCCGGTCGGCCGGGGACGGGAGCTTGTCCAGGACGTTGTCCCGGACCCACGGCCCCGCCTTCGAAGGGTCGAACTCCGTCGAGACCGCGTAGAACTCGCGGCCCCGCTCGTCGACCACCCCGATCGACACCAAATCGATCGTCACGCCGTCTTCGATGAACTCGGTGTCGTAGAAAAAACGCACTGGTGAACAGTAGTGGGTCAGCCGACCTTGGAATCCGGCACCCGGGCCGCGTCGCGGGCGGACGGCTGGGCGGGCACCGCGGGCTTGACCCCGGCCGCCTCCGCTGCCAGCAGCTCCTTCGCCTTCGCCGCGTAGATGTCGACGTACTCCTGGCCCGACAGTTCCATCAGGGCGTACATGATCTCGTCCGTGATCGACCGCTCGATGAACCGGTCGCCCGCCAGGCCCTCGTAGCGGGAGAAGTCCAGGGGCTTGCCGAAGCGGACCTCGAGCCGCCGCGGCCACCACATCTTCGAGCCGATCGGGTTGACCTTGTCCGTGCCGATCATCGCCACCGGGACCACGACGCCGCCGGACTCCAGGGCGATCCGGGCGACGCCCGTCTTGCCCTTGTACAGGCGGCCGTCCGGGGAGCGGGTGCCCTCCGGGTAGATGCCGAGCAGGTGCCCCTCGCGGACCAGGCGGGTCGCCGTGTCCAGCGCCGCCTGGGCGGCGTTGCCGCCGGACCGGTCGATCGGGAACTGGCCGACGCCGGTGAAGAACCACTTCTTGAGCGTGCCCTTGAAGCCCGGCTCGGTGAAGTACTCGGACTTGGCCGGGAAGGTCACCTTGCGCTTGACCCGCAGCGGCATGAAGAACGAGTCCGCGACCGCCAGGTGGTTGCCGGCCAGGATCGCGCCGCCCGTCTCGGGGATGTTCTCCGCGCCGACGACCTTGGTCGGCCAGAGCGTCTTGAGCAGCGGTCCGAGGAACACCCACTTCATGAGCCAGTACAGCACCGGTGCCTCAGTCCTCCATCGCAGCCGCAGCCCCTGTCACCCGAGACGAACAGCCTACGAACACCGGCGGCCGCCGCACAACGCCGACCACCCGGTTACCACTTCGGCAGCGATCGATCTCACAGCGAATTCCGGGCCCGGGCGGAGCCCCACAAGGTCCGCCGGGCGTGAGAGCATGGACGGACTGCACCGCTCACACGGAAGGCGATCGCATGGGCGTGCTCGCCGGCGCGGAACCGTTCGGCCACACCGGTTCGGCCGAAACCGGGTTCCTGCTCTGCCACGGGTTCACCGGTACTCCGGCGAGCATGCGGGCCTGGGGTGACCACCTGGCCGGCGCCGGGTTCACGGTGCGCTGCCCGCTGCTGCCGGGCCACGGCACCCGCTGGCCGGACCTCAACCGCACGACGTGGGAGGACTGGTACGGCGCCGTCCGCGAGGCCCTCCTCGCGCTGCTCGCGACCTGCAAGACCGTCTTCGTCGGCGGTCTCTCCATGGGCGGCACGCTCACCCTGCGCCTGGCCGAGGAGTTCGGCGACCGGATCGCCGGGATCGTCCTGGTCAACCCGTCGGTGACGCGGCTGAAGTGGGACACGAAGCTGCTGCCGGTGCTGGGCCGGATCGTGCCGTCGGTGCCGGCGATCGCGAACGACATCAAGAAGCCGGGCGAGACGGAGCTGGCCTACCCGCGCACGCCGGTGCGCGCGGCGGCGAGCCTGGCGAAGCTCTGGGCGGTCGTGCGCGCCGATCTGGCCAAGGTGACGCAGCCGGTGCTGCTGCTGCACTCGTCGGTCGACCACGTCGTCGAGCCGGTGAACTCGCAGCTGGTGCTCCGGGGCGTCTCGAGCACCGACGTCACCGAGGTCGTGCTGGAGGACAGCTACCACGTGGCGACGCAGGACAACGACGCCGAAGTGATCTTCACCCGCAGCGTCGAGTTCGCGAAGGCGCACGCCGCCCAGCCCGAGGAGACCGCATGAGCCGGGGGAAGGACGGGCCGGAGGACGTCGACGCGACGTTCGCCGAGATCGTCGCGGACCTGCGCGCCGGTGGATTCGGGCTCCCCGAAGAAGACACCGCCGACACCACGGGAGCCGCCGGAGCCGAGTCGCGCAAGACACCCGAGCGGCCCGCCGACCCGCCGGCCGCCGACAGCCCGCCCGAGCCCGGCTGGCGCTCCGGGGGCACGTCGTGGGACACGACGATGTTCTCCGACGACCCGGCCGGCGACGACGACGAGCACTACGTCCCGCCGGAGCCGCCGCCGCTGCCCCGGCCGAAGCTGGGCGCGTTCCTCATCCTGCTGCTGTTCCTGTCCGGGCTGTTCCTGCTGATCCTGCCCGGCGCGATCGGCGTCGGCCCGACGGTGGCGACGCCGCTGGGCATCCTCGCGCTCGCGACGGCGATCGCGCTGCTGCTGCTCCGCGTGCGCCAGGGGCCGCCGCCCGGCGCGGATCCCAGCAACGGCGCCCAGGTCTGACCCCCGGACGGCGATGCACATCGAGTTCAGTCCTTCGCGGCGATCGACCGTCGGCGCGGAATGGGAGCTCGGCCTGGTCGACCGCCGCAGCGGCGAGCTGTCGTCGGTGGCCGAGCTGATCCTCGAGGCCGTCCGGCCCGACGGGCGGGACGAGCACCCGAAGATCAAGCAGGAGCTGCTGCTCAACACGATCGAGATCATCACCGGGGTCTGCGACACGATCGCCGAGGCCAAGGCCGACCTGGCCGACTCGCTCGACGTCGTGCACGGCGTCGCCGACCCGCTCGGCGTCGAGATGTTCTCGGCGGGGACGCACCCCTTCTCGAACTGGTACCAGCAGAAGGTCACCGACAAGGAGCGCTACGCCAAGCTGATCGACCGGACCCAGTGGTGGGGACGGCAGATGCTGATCTACGGCGTCCACATCCACGTCGGGGTCGACCACCGCGAGAAGGTGCTGCCGGTCCTGGACGCGCTGCTCAACTACGCGCCGCACCTGCAGGCACTGTCGGCGTCGTCGCCGTACTGGGGCGCCGAGGACACCGGGTACGCGTCGAACCGGGCGCTGATGTTCCAGCAGCTGCCGACGGCCGGGCTGCCGTTCCAGTTCCGGAAGTGGGCGGAGCTGGAGAGCTACGTCGAGGACATGTTCACCACCGGCGTGATCGACCACTTTTCGGAGATCCGCTGGGACATCCGGCCGTCGCCGAAGCTCGGCACGATCGAGATGCGCGTCTGCGACGGCCTGCCGACGCTGGAGGAAGTCGGCGCGATCGCGGCGCTGACGCAGTGCCTGGTGGACGACTTCGTCGAACGCCTGGAGGACGGGGAGATCCTGCCGACCCTGCCGCCGTGGCACGTCCAGGAGAACAAGTGGCGCGCGGCCCGCTACGGCACGGACGCGATCGTCATCCTGGACGCGGCCGGGCGCGAACGGCTGGTCACCGACGACATCGCCGACCTGCTGGACCGGCTGGAGCCGGTGGCGCGGCGGCTGGACTGCGTGGCCGAGCTGCGGGACGTCGAGACGATCCTGCGCTACGGGCCGAGCTACCGGCGGCAACGCGCGGTCGCCGAGCAGCACAAGGGCAGCCTGAAGGCCGTGATGGCGTCGCTCGTCGCCGAGATGCGCGACGGGATCGCGCGGGATTAGAGCTCGTCGAGCTGCCTGCGGAGCGTGCCGGGGCCCATGATCGACGCGCCGAGCGCTTCGACGCGCCGTTTCAGTTCGCGGTCGGCCGTCGCGACCAGGACGTTCGCCTGCTGCTGGGCGACAACCTCGACGATCTTCGAGTCGCCGTCGGTGTCCGCGGCGACGACCTCGACCCCGGGGGTGCCGGTGACGTGCTTGGCCTGGCCTTCGACGACCAGGATGATCCGCGGCCACCAGGTCACCGCCGCGTCGTCCGGGTCGGGCACGCCGGCTTCGGCGAGCTTGGCGAGCTGATCGCGGAGGCGCTCGGCGGCGCCGTGCCGGTCTCGCCACCAGCCGTCCGGGCGCGAGCCGACGACGTTGGCGGCGTCGACGACCAGGACGAGTTCGCGGCCGACGCGGTCGCGCAGGTCCGGCCAGGCGGCGGCGAAGTCGCGGTGGAGCGGGTAACCGGGGACGTCGTCGGGATCCACCCAGCGCACCTCCGCACTTTCGGTGTTGGCGACGCGCGCTTCGGCGCCGTCGGCGAGGGCTAGGACGGTGGTGTAGCTCCAGTCGCCGTGGTCGACGACGGAGGCGGAGACGGCGCGGAAGGCCTCGGCGGGGACGGAGGTCTCCTCGAAGGCTTCGCGCGCGGCGGCGGTCCGGGCCGTTTCGCCGGCTTCGATGGCGCCGCCGGGCAGCGCCCAGGTGCGGCCGTGGTGCACCCACCAGGCGCGGCGCTGCAGGAGGACGCCGCGGGCGGGGTCGACGAGCAGCAGCCCGGCGGCACCGTAGCGGCCCCAGTGCAGGTGCCCGCCGGCACAGCGGACGAAGACGCTCGCGGACGGGGGACTCACCGGTCCAGCCTGTCACACTCTCCGGCGTGACCCGGTTCGATCAGCTCAAGCCCACCTTCTGGGACGCCGGCCCCGGCGAGCCCCTGGACGCCCGCGCGTTCGCCCACGCCGGCCGCGAGCTGGGGGTCCGGCTGCCCCTCGAGCTCGGCGAGCTGCTGGGCCTGCGCAACGGCGGCACGGTGGCGGCCGCGTTCGACGCCTTCCCGACGAGCGAGCCGACGTCGTACAGCGGGACGCACGTGCCGTTCGACCACCTGCTCGGCGTCGGCGGGCGGTTGTCGATCCTGGACTCGCCGTACCTGAGCACCGAGTGGGACCTCCCGAAGCGGGTGGTGGTGCTGTCCGGCGACGGGCACACGTGGATCGCCCTGGACTACCGCCGGTCGTCGGAGCCGTCGGTGACGTGGTTCGACGTGGAGCTGGCGTCGGAGCTGGCGCTGGCGCCGACGTTCCGCGCGTTCGCCGAGGGGCTGGTGCCGTCGGGGGACTTCCCGGAGGAGTGAGCGCGGCTGCCGATGACCGCGGTCAGGAGGATGCCGAGGCTGAGGCCGCCGAGGAGGATCCCGGCCACGACCGGAGTCGGCACGAGGGGCTTGATCAGGAACTGCCCGACCAGCATCCAGCCGAAGATGACGAGCCCGGCTGGGAGCAGGTTCGTCCGCCGGCCGCGCACCTTCCGCCGCAGCAGGACGCCGGCCGCCATCAGGGCCGCGCCTCCGGTCCCGATCCACACGTCCGCCGGCATGCGTGCTCCCTCCCCGGGTCGGCTACCGGGTACCCGATCGGGGGACGGGTGACACGGGCCCGCCACACCCTCCAGGGGTTCGGTGCCGACGATCATCCGGGAGCTGTATCGCGGCGGGACCGACCAGCCCCACGCCGCCGACGAGCGGGCCGCCGCCCGGCCCGAGCACGACCGGCCGCAATCGGCTCCCTGATCGAGCGCACCGCCCGCCACGTCATGCTGCCGCGCCATCCCTGCGGGGCCCGCCCCCCGACTTCCACGCTACCGGGGACCACCGACAGTTCCGCGTGATCGGAGCGCCCAGCGCGACCGCCGTCCACAAGATCAGACCGGGGTCTTCGCCGCCTCCAGGGCCAGCGCCGCCGCTCCGACGATCGCCGTGTCGTCGCCCAGGTGGGCCGTCCTGATGCGGGCCAGCGGACGGTGCCGGGCCCCCGTGATCGTGCCCGCGTAGTGCTCGCGGGCCTCGTCCAGGAACAACGGTGCCGACTCCGACACTCCCCCGCCGATCACGATGATCTCCGGGTCGAACACGTCCGCCACCAGGGCCAGGCCCTCGCCGAGCCACTTGGCCAGCTCGGCCATCGCCAGCTGGGCGATCGGGTCGCCGTCGCGGGCCGCCCCGGCCACCCGGCGGCCCGTCACCGAACCCGGGTCGCCCGCCACCTGGGGGGCCAGCACCGTCGAGCGGCCCGGGTGCCGGGCCAGCAGCTCCACCGCCGTCGCCGCCAGGGCCGTTCCGCTGCAGTACCGCTCCCAGCAGCCGTACTTGCCGCACGGGCACGGCCGCCCGCCGCGGACCACCGTCAGGTGGCCCAGCTCCGGCGCCACGCCGTACGCGCCCCGGTACAGCTTGCCGTCCAGCAACAACCCCGCGCCGATGCCCGTGCCCAGCGCCACCAGGGCCGCCACCTGGGCGCCGCGGGCCGCGCCGAAGCGGTGCTCGCCGACGATCGCCGAATTGACGTCGTGCTCCAGCAGCACCGGCAGGCCGACGCGCTTTTCGATCCGGTCCGCCACCGGAGCGCCGCGCCACGCCAGGTGCGGCGCGAACATCACCGATCGGCGGTCGCGGGCCACGAACCCGGCCACCGCCAGCCCGACCCCGGCCACGTCGTGACGGTTGCGCAGGTCCTCGACGACGCCGGCGATGGCGTCCTCCAGGGCACCTTCTTCGGTCGGCGTCGCGACCCTGGCCGTGTCGAGCAGGGAGCCGCGTTCGTCCACCACGCCGGCCCGGATGCTCGTCCCGCCGACGTCCACCCCTATCGTCCGCACTCAGCTCTCCCACTCGTCGCGCCGGCGGACGGCGATGTGCTGCACCCGCGGCGAGGTCCGCGGGTCCGCGGGCCGCGGCGCGGGCCGGAACCCGGGCATGTGCACGCCTTCTTGCGGCTCCCAGCGGTCCGCGAGCACCGCGCGCAGCAGGGCGACCAGCTGCGCGAGCTGCTCGGCCAGCCGCGCGACCAGCTCGGGCCGTTCCCCCCGCACCACCGCGACGATCGCACACAGCGGGCACCAGCCGCACGCCGAACCGTCCGGTTTCGCCTCGTCAGGGGTTCGGTGCTCACCGGGGGCGGGGGCTCCGCCACCCGAAAACCCGCCGTGACCGGCCGCGAGCACCCCTTCGAGCCACGGCGCCGCCTTCTCCGCGACCATCTCGGCGAGCAGGCGGATCTCCTCCGCCAGCCGCGGCCCGTGTTCCTCTTCGCTCACCCGCGTCCCCGGTTCCCGGCCAGGTGCACGACCAGGCCGTCGGCGTCGGATTCCGCGCCGGTGATCCGGCACGGCCGCAGCGGCTCCGGCAGGGCGATGAGCCTGCGGAAGCCGTCCACGGTGATCGCCAGGTCGTCGTCGACGCGGGCGAGGTCGACCTCGGCGTCCCGCGCGAGCGGGATCGCGACGCGCAGGGTGTAGCCGCCGGCGGCGGGCCGCACGCGCAGCAGCGGGGTGACGGGCGTGCCGTTGCCCGCGAGGGGGTCTTCGCCGCGGTAGAGCTCGGCGGCGATCTCCAGCAGCGCGGGCAGCCCGACCGGCTCGACGGCGCGGTGCTCCACGCGGGCGATCGGCGCGATCCCCGCCGCGGCGAGCTCGGCGAGCACGGCGTCCTGCTGCGTCCGGCGCGTGCGCAGCCAGGACGCGGCGCCGCCGCGCCAGAGGCCGGGCGCCGGCATCAGCCGGTTGGCGATCAGGCCGTCGACGGCGATGCCGCGCAGGGCCAGTGAGCTGAGCGTGCGCCGCGCCTCGGCGACGACCACCCGCTCGGGCGTGAGAACAAGCCGGACGGTCGTCACCGACGGGTCGGTGAGCAGGGCGCGCAGGCCGTCGAGGTGGGTGCCGAGGCGCCGGATCGGCTCGCTGACGCGGCGGCCGAACACGCGGGTCAGGTAGCCGGAGACGGCTTCGGGGAGGGCGAGCAGCCGCAGCGTCTCGGCCGTCGGCCCGCAGTCGACGACGACGGTCTCCCACGGCCCGTCCTCGGCCAGCCGCCGGACCTCGGTGAGGGCGAGCAGCTCGTCGACCCCGGGCAGCACGGTGAGCTCTTCGGCGTCCAGCGTGTCGAGCCCCGCGCCGGCCAGGACCGCCCGCAGCTCGCCGCGCAACCCTTCCCAGGTGGCGTCCACCAACGTGCGCGAATCGACCTGCACGCCGGACAGCAGCGAGTCCACTTCGGACGGTTCGGCGCCGAGCGGGCTGCCGAAGGCGTCGCCCAGCGAGTGCGCCGGGTCGGTGGACACGACGAGGGTCTTCCTGCCGCGGGCGGCGAGGGCGGCGCCGGTGGCCGCGGCCAGCGTGGTCTTCCCGACACCCCCCTTGCCGGTGCACAGCAGGATCCGCACGCTAGCCCTCGGCCCGCTTCTTGAGCTCCTTCAGCGCGGTGTCCATGACCATCTTCTCGGCCTTGCGGCGCAGCAGGCCGATCATCGGCAGCGCCAGCTCGACCGACAACGTGTAGGTGACCCGCGTCCGGCCGCCGAGGTCGGCCAGCGCGTAGCGGCCGTTCTGCGCCTTCTGCATCTGGCCCTTGACCAGGTGCCAGCTGACGCCCAGGCCGTCATCGTCCCAGTCGTACTCGAGGGTGTAGACGTCCTTGATCGGGCCCGCGTCCAAGGTCAGCTTGACCTGCTTGGCCCGGCCCTCGCCGTCGGTGTCGAGGACCTCGGTCTGCCGGACGGCCTTGGCCCATTCCGGGTACGCGGGGAAGTCGGCGATCACGGCCATCACCCGGCTGGGCTCGGCGTCGACCTCGATGGACTGTGTGGACTGCTCGGCCATGGGTCGAAGCGTAGCCGCCGCGGTTGGTCACCAGCGCAGCACGTAGGGCTGCCCGGTCTCCTTGAAGTGACCCACGTTACGGCACTCGGTCAGGCCGACCCGGGCGCGGGCGGCCAGGGGCTGGTGCACGTGCCCGAACACCGACCAGCGCGGCCGCTGGGCCCGGATCAGCGCCAGCAGCGCCGTCGAGCCGATCTCGCTGCGGCGCGCCACGACGTCGTAGGTCAGCTCCGGCAGGGCCGGCGGGCCGTGCGTGCAGAGGACGTCGACGTCGGTGAGCGCGGCGACACTCGCGTCGTAGTCCTCGCGAACCCGCAGGTAGGGGCGCCAGGCGGCGCCCTTGCGGGGCCGCGGGACGACGCCGTCGGGCAGCAGCGCGCCGCCGACGAACCCGAACCGCAGGCCGCCGATCTCCGCCACCTCGCCGTCGAGCACGTGCACGCCCTCGCCGGTGAACTCCGGCCACAGCGCCGGGGTGTCGACGTTGCCGGGGGTGGCGTAGGTGGGCGCGGTCATCGCCGCGAACAGCGTCGCGTACTGGGCGCGGACGGCTTCGTCGACCGCGGCGGCCGGGTCGTAGAGGGTCGCCCAGAGCGTGCGCGAGAAGGCAACGGTTTCGTCACGGGTGCCCTCGCGGCGCAGGCGGGCGAACTCGCCGACCTTCTCCGCGCCGAACAGGGCACCCATGATGCCCTTTTCGTGGTCGTGGTAGTCGACGAAGTCGATCAGGTCGCCGAGCACGACCAGGGCGTCGGCCCCGTCCCCGGCGCGCTTGAGCGCGTCGGCGTTGCCGTGCACGTCCGAGACGACGTGTACCCGCACCCGTGCTCCCCTAGTTCTCGCCGCGCGGAGGGACGCCGGGCTCGCGCCCGTCCTCCAGGATCTCCTTGAGCCCGAGCGCGATCGCCTTGGCCGCGCGGGCCCGCCGGTCGAACTCCCGACGCAGGTCGCGTGGCGCCAGCGCACGGGGCGCCCCGGCCGCGTCGGCGGGGGTCGCCCGCAGGAAGTAGTGCAGCAGGGTGCCGTCGAGCACCGGCTCGAGCCAGACCTCCATGGTACCGACGAGGGCACCCGTCACGGTCCAGCGCAGGCCCTTGTCCCCCCGGTCGGTGTAGACCTCGAGGACCAGGTCGGGCCAGTAGCGCCGCCAGGAGGCCGGCTCGGCGAAGACCGCGGCCACGGTGGCCGGCGGAACGGCGAGGAACGTCTCGTCGACGATGTCGAGTGAGGGTGGCGCGTTCACGTGCGAAGAATGTCACGGCCTCGCCTCGCGGCGGCGATCAGCATGGTCTTAAGGTGCTCACCACGCTAAGTTGACTGGCGGGTAACAGCGGTGTCACCTGCCGCACGCGTTGAACACGGAGGTCCACGTGCGCGAATACAGCGCTCCCGCCGGCAAGCCGGTGGCCGACGACGAAAACATGTCCGACGTCGTCTGGGCGAACGCCGAGCGGTTCTCCGACGTGGTGAGCTTCCGCCGCCAGGTCGAGGGCAGCTGGCTGGACGTGACCGCCAAGGAGTTCGCGGCCGAGGTGCTGGCCGTGGCGAAGGGCATGGCCAAGGCCGGGATCGGCCGCGGCGACCGCGTCGCGATCATGTCGAAGACCCGCTACGAGTGGACGCTGATCGACTTCGCGATCTGGGCGGCCGGCGCGGTCACCGTGCCGATCTACGACACGTCCTCCCCGGAGCAGGTGCACTGGATCCTTTCCGACTCGGCCGCGAAGGGCGTCTTCGTCGAGACGAACGCCCACGCCGCGGCGGTCGACGAGGTCCGGGACCGGCTCACCGAGCTGGCCGGCACCTGGCAGATCGAGGGTGACTCCCCCGCCGTCGAAGAGCTGTCGGCCCTGGGCGCGTCGCTCTCGGACGACGAGCTGCACGACCGGCGCCGCGAGGTGTCCGCGGACGAGCTCGCCACCATCGTCTACACCTCGGGCACCACGGGCCGCCCCAAGGGCGTCGAGCTGACCCACCGCAACCTGCTGGCCGAGATCCGCGCCGACATCGAGGCGTTCCCGCAGCTGATGGAGCAGGGCAACTCGCTGCTGTGCTTCCTGCCGCTGGCGCACGTGCTGGCCCGCGCGATCGCCGTCACCGCGCTGACCGCCCGGGTCACCCTCGGGCACACCCCGGACGTCAAGAACCTGGTCGCCGACCTGGGCACGTTCCGGCCGACGTTCGTCGTCGCCGTGCCGCGCGTGTTCGAGAAGGTCTACAACTCGGCGAAGCAGAAGGCGCACAGCGAGGGCAAGGGCAAGATCTTCGACGCCGCCGAGGCCACCGCGGTCGCCTACAGCGAGGCGCAGGACAAGGGCGGCGCGGGGCTGGGCCTCAGGCTGAAGCACCTGGCGTTCGACAAGCTGGTCTACGGCAAGCTGCGCGCGGCCCTCGGCGGCCGTTGTGTGGCGGCGGTGTCCGGCGGCGCCCCGCTGGGAGCGCGCCTGGCGCACTTCTTCCGCGGCATCGGCGTCCCGGTGTTCGAAGGCTACGGCCTGACGGAGACGTCCGCGGCGGCGAACGTCAACACGCAGACGGCGTTCCGCGTGGGCACGGTCGGCAAGCCGGTCAACGGCACGTCGGTCCGCATCGCCGGCGACGGTGAGGTGCTGCTCAAGGGCGACGTCGTGTTCCGGGCGTACTACAACAACCCGCAGGCGACGAAGGAAGCGCTCACCGACGGCTGGTTCCACACGGGCGACCTGGGCGAGCTGGACGCGGACGGGTTCCTGAAGATCACCGGCCGCAAGAAGGAGATCATCGTGACGGCGGGCGGCAAGAACGTCGCCCCGTCCGGCCTCGAGGACACGATCAAGGCGTGCCCGCTGGTCAGCCAGGCCATGGTGGTCGGCGACCAGCGCCCGTTCATCGCGGCCCTGGTCACGGTGGACGAGGAGTACTTCCCGTCGTGGAAGTCCCAGCACGGCAAGCCGGCCGGCGCTTCGGTGGCGGACCTCGCCGCGGACCCGGACCTCCTCGCGGAGATCCAGGCCGCGGTGGACGAGGCGAACAAGTCGGTGTCCAAGGCCGAGGCGATCAAGAAGTTCACCGTGCTGGCGAACGACTTCACCGAGGCCGGTGGCGAGATCACGCCGAGCCTGAAGCTGAAGCGGAACGTGGTTTCGAAGAACTACGCGAACGACATCGAGGGCCTGTACAAGAAGTAGTCACCCGAGGGACCGCTGGGCCGCGATGAAGTCGCGGTACCAGCGGTAACTCGACCTCGGCGAGCGCTGCTGGGTCTCGTAGTCCACGTGGACCAAGCCGAACCGGTGCTTGTAGCCGTGGGCCCACTCGAAGTTGTCCAGCAGCGACCAGCAGAAGTACCCGCGCAGGTCCACCCCCGCCGCCGCCGCGGTGCGGGCCGCCTCGATGTGCTCGCTCAAGAAGCTGATGCGCTCGTAATCCGCGAAGTCGCTCCGGTCCGCGTACACGCACCCGTTCTCCGTGACGTACACCGGCGGCAGGCCGGGATACCGGTTGTGCAGGCCGACCAAAGCTTCCGTCAGGCCCTCCGGCTCGACCGGCCAGCCCATGCCCGTGCGCGGGACGTCCGGCAGGCGCGTGGTGTCCACGCCGATGTCCGCCACCGTTCGCAGTGCCGGGTCCGGCTCGCGGTGGGGGGCGTCCGCCACGTGCACGCGGTAGTAGTAGTTCACGCCCAGGTAGTCCAGGGGCGCCGCGATGATCTCCAGGTCCTCTTCCCGGCGGAACGAGAAGTCCGAGACGCCGTCGAACATCGCCGACAGGCCCGGGGCGTAGCGGCCGCCGAACAACGGGTCGGTGAACTGCCTGCGCAGCAACGTGTCCTGACGCGCCGCCGCCGCCGTGTCCGCCGGCGAGTCCGTCACCGGGACCGCCGGTGACTGGTTGAGGACGATGCCGAACTGGTGGGGCAGCGCCGCCCGCTCGCACATCGCCCGGACCGCCAGGCCGTGGCCGAGCAGCAGGTGGTGGGCGGCCGCCAGCGCGCCGTGTCCCTCCCGCGCCCCCGGCGCGTGGCGGCCTTCGCCGTACCCGGCCACCGCGCACGGGTACGGCTCGTTCAGCGTCGTCCAGAAGTCGACGACGTCGCCCAGTTCCTGGTGCACCAGCGCCGCGTACTCGGCGAACCGGTACGCCGTGTCGCGCGACCGCCAGCCGCCCTCGTCCTCCAGGGCCTGGGGCAGGTCCCAGTGGTAGAGCGTCAGGAACGGCTCGATCCCCCGCTCCCGCAGGCCTTCCACCAGCCGCCGGTAGAAGGCCAGGCCCCGGCGTTCCGGCGCACCCCGGCCGGACGGCTGGATCCGGGGCCAGGACACCGAAAACCGGTAGCTGTCGACGCCCAGTCCGGCGAGCAGGCCGAGGTCCGCCTCCCAGCGGTGGTAGTGGTCGGCCGCCGGTTCGCCGGTGTGGCCGCCGGCCACCGCGCCGGGGACCGCGGCGAACGTGTCCCAGATGGACGGTCCACGGCCGTCGGCGGTCGTGGCGCCCTCGATCTGGAACGCCGAAGTCGCTACGCCCCAGCGGAAGGCGGGCGGGAACCCCTCATTTCGGGGGTCCGGGTGGCGAAGCCCCCGGCCCGGGGTGAAGCCCCGGTTGTCACTGCTGGTCACGGTCAACTCCGGAGGGTCAGCCCTTGAGCGCGCCCTGCATGATGCCGCCGACGATCTGGCGGCCGAACAGCAGGAACACGATCAGGACGGGGACGGTGCCGATGGTGGCGGCGGTGAGCACGAGCGTGTAGTCGGTGGTGTAGCCGCTGGCCAGAGTGGACAGTGCGGTTTGGACGGTCGGGTTCTCCGGCACCAGCACCACCAGCGGCCAGAAGAAGTCGTTCCAGGCCTGCATGAAGGTGAACAGCCCGAGCACCGCCGCGGCCGGGCGGGCGGCCGGCAGGGCCACGTGCCAGAACAGCCGCAGCGAGCCGCAGCCGTCCATCCGGCCGGCCTCCAGCAGCTCCAGCGGCAACGCGCGTTCGAAGTACTGGCGCATGAAGAACACGCCGAACGCGGTGACCAGGCCGGGCACGATCACCGCCTGCAGCTGCCCGGCCCACCCGAAGTCGGCCATCATCATGTACAGCGGGACGACGCCGAGCTCGGTCGGGATCGCCTGGGTGGCGACCACGACGAGCAGCAGCGCCGTCCGCCCGCGGAAGCGCATCTTGGCGAAGGCGAACCCGGCCAGCGTCGAGAACAGCACCACCGAAACGGTGATCGTGCCCGCGACGATGAGCGAGTTGCCCAGCGCCAGCGCGAAGTCCGTCTCGTCGAAGACGCGGGCGATGTTCTCGAACAGGTGCCCGCCCGGCACCAGCACCGGCGGCACCTTCCCGACCGCCTCCGTCGTCTGCGAGGAGACGACGAACGACCAGTAGACCGGGAACGCCGAGCCGGCCAGGATCGCGATCAGCGCGGCGTAGGTCCACGGGCTCGCGACCCGCCTGGAGATCCGCCGCAGCCGCCCGGGGGAGGCGGCCGGCGGCGCGGGGGCCGCCGGGGTGAGCACGGTGGTCATGTCGCTCCTCAGTCCGTCGATATCCGCCGGGTCACCAGGTACGACAGGCCCGCGACGAGCATCGTGGCCACGGCCAGGATCAGCGCGATCGCCGAGCTGTAGCCGAAGTCGTACTTGGCGAAGCCCTGTTCGTAGAGGTAGAGCGCGGCGGTCTGGAACTGCCGGTCCGAGCCGCCGGTGGCGGCCGCCGTGCCCGGGTTGAACAGCAGCGGCTCGGCCAGCAGCCGCATGTTCCCGGTCGTCGCGATCACCGTCGAGAAGATGATCTGCGGCCGCAGCAGCGGCACGGTGATCCGCCAGAACTGCTGCCACCCCTTGGCCCCGTCGAGGGTGGCGGCCTCGTACATGCTCGACGGGATCGCCTGCATCGACGCCAGGAAGATCAGCGCGTGGTAGCCGGTCCAGCGCCACACGACCATCGCCGCGATGGCCGTGTGCGAGCTGGCCGTGCCGGCCTGCCAGTCGATCTGCCCGGCGCCGAACCAGCTCAGCACCCAGTTGACCAGGCCGAAGTCCCGGCCGAACAGCTGCGCGAAGATGATCGTCACCGCCGCCACCGAGGTGATGTTCGGCAGGATCATCCCCATCCGGAAGAACATCCGCCCGCGCAGCCGCCGGTTGAGCAGGTGCGCGATGCCCAGCGCGAACAGGATCTGCGGGATCGTGGTCAGCAGCCACAGGCTGACCGTGTTCCCCATCGAGTTCCAGAAGTACGGGTCGTGGAACAGCAGCTGCTCGTAGTTGCCGAACCCGATGAACTGCGCACCCTCGGCGTCGATGAGGTTCCGCTTCTGCAGCGACACGACCGCCGTGTACACCAGCGGGAACAGCCCGAAGACGCCGAAGATGAGGAAGTACGGGCTGATGAAGCCGAACGGCGACAGCTTGACGTCCCATTTCTGCCGCCGCTCGGCGAAGGTGAGTGCCATTACTTGATCTTCGCGACGTCACCGACCAGCTGCTGCCACGCCGCCGGGCCGTCCTGCTTGCCCTGCTCGACGCGCTGCATCGCGTTGCCGAACTCGGTCTGCACGTCACCGGCCTTCGGGCCCTGGTACTGCGGGTTCAGCTTCTTCGCCGCGTCGGTGAAGACCTTGCCCACCGGAGCGTTGTTGAAGAACGGGTTGGTGTAACCGGTGATCTTCGGGTCGTCGTACAGCGACGGCGCCGACGGGAGCAAACCCTTGCTGGTGAACACCTTCGCCTGCTGCTCGGGCGCGGTCAGCCAGGCGGCGAGGTCGGCCGCTTCCTTGGTGTGCTTGCCCTGCTTGGGCACGGTCAGGTACGAGCCGCCCCAGTTGCCGCCGCCCCCCGGCACGGCCGCGACGTCCCACTTGCCCGCGGTGTCCGGCGCCTGGTCCTTGATCTTGGTCATCATCCACGCCGGGCAGGTGACGGTGGCGAACTGGCCCTGCGTGAAACCGGTGTTCCACTGCGGCGTGCTGTAGAGCAGGCCGGCGCTCAGGTTCGCCTTGACCGCGTCGACCACGAGGTCCCAGCCCTGGCGCAGCGCCGGGTTGCTGCCCACGATGATCTGGTCGTTCTGGTCGTAGTAGCCCTGCGGCGCCTGGCCGACGATCGCGTTGAGCACGGTCGGGCCGCCGTCCATGAACTTGACACCCTGGGGTGCCTGGGCCTGGAAGCGCTTGCCCGTCTCGAAGAACGCCTGCCAGGTGGGCCAGAGCGCGGAGACGGCGTCGCGGTCCTCGGGGAGCCCGGCGGTCTTGAACATGTCACGGCGGTAGCAGATGGCCAGGCCGCCGACGTCGGTGCCGTAACCGATCTGCTGTCCGCCCTTGCCCAGCGACGCGGCCCACTTCCAGCCGAGCCAGCGGTCCTTGAGCTTGTCCCCGCCGACGGTGTTGAGGTCGACGAACTTGTCCGGCGTCGCCTTGAACTGGGCGACGTACCCGGTGTCGATGGCCTCGACGTCCGCGGCGCCGGCGCCGGTGGCCAGGTGCGCGGCGAGGTTCTTGTGGTGGTCGGAGTAGGCGGCGGTCCGCTCGGTGATCTCGATGTCCGGGTGCGCCGCCTGGTACTCCTTGATCAGGTCGGTGTAGCCGAAGTTGCCGAACAGGCCGAGGCTCAGCTTGACCTTGCCGCCGGCGGCGCCGCTGTCGCCGCACGCGCTCACCGCGGTGAGCGCGACCAGGGCGGCACCCACCCCGGCGAGCAGGCGGATCCGGCGGTTTCTCGTTTTCGGGCGCATGAGATCTCCGTTGTTCTGCGGGCCGGTCGGAAAACGCGGGACCCATGAGAGCGCTCCCAACACCCTTTCGTCAAGTAACGAAATGATAACCGGGACTGGCGTTTACGCTGTCAGAGGTCGTGTGCTAGAGATGTAACCGGTTACAAGAACGGAGATCGACATGGTCACTGCCCGCGAAGTCGCGCAGCTCTGCGGGGTTTCCGTCGCCACCGTGTCGCGGGTGTTCAACCGCCCGGCCACGGTCAGCGCGACCACGCGCGAACGCGTCGAACGCGTGGCACGGGACCTCGATTTCTCGCCGAACGAGTCGGCGCGCGCGCTGTCGCGGCAGCAGTCGGCGATGGTCGGGCTGGTCTGGGACACCGACCACCGGCGGCCCGGCTGGCGGCACCCGTTCCTGCAGGACCTGTTGCTGGGCCTCAAATCCGCGCTGAGCTCGCACGGCTACCACCTGCTGCTGCTCGCGACGAGCGACGACGCCCGCGACCGCCACCCGGGCGTGTCGCTGGCCGACCCGATCGGCTACGTGAGCATGACCCGCCGGCACCACCTGGCCGGGCTGGTGCTCATCGACAGCGGAACCGACGCCGACGCGTTCACCGCGTTCGCCCAGTCCGGGCTGCCGTGCGTCGCGCTGGACGTCGCCCTGTCCGGGCCGCGGGCCACGCACGTCACGTCGGACAACGCCGGGGGCGCGGCGGAAGCGGTCCGCCACCTGGCCGCCCTCGGCCACCGCCGGATCGCGACGATCACCGGCCCCCGCGGCAACGCACCGGCGACCGCGCGCACCGAGGGGTACCGGCGCGGGCTGGCCGAAGCCGGCCTCCCGGTATCGGAGGATCTCGTGGTCGGAGGAGACTTCTACCGCGAGAGCGGCTTCGTCGGCATGCGCCGGCTGCTGGCCCGCAAGGAGCCGCCGACGGCGGTGTTCGCGGCCAGCGACGAGATGGCGGTGGGCGCCCTGCTGGCGGCCCGCGCGGCCGGGCTGAGGGTGCCGGCGGACTTGGCCGTGGTCGGCTTCGACGACATCGAGGTGGCGTCCCTGGTGGACCCGGCCCTGACGACGGTGGCCCAGGACAAACCGGGCTTCGGCACCGCCGCGGCGGGGGCGCTGCTGGCGATGCTCGAGAACGCGACAACCCCGGAACCGGTGCTGCTGCCGACGAAACTGGTCGTCCGCGATTCCTGCGGCGCGCACCAGCCCCGCTGACCCGGCTCTCATGCGCCCCAATGTGGCGGGGGGGGGGTTGGTTGGGAAGGACGTCCACTTAGT
>NZ_JBSGBK010000112.1:0-24770 GCF_053601215.1 Amycolatopsis sp. NPDC004772 | reverse complement strand
CGGAAGAAGGCGTGGAAGCCCCGGCTCATGGTGACGCCGGTGCCGTCCGGCAGCCGCCTTACCACTCACGACGAGTGCGGGAGGACGCAGACCGTGTCGAGGCCGAGGACGTGGTTCAACCGTCCGAACGCGAGCCACGCACCGAGGCTCATCGACAGCTCGACGATCTCCCGCTGACTGTACGAAGCGGACATCCGCTTCCAGAACTCGTCGTCCAGGTTGTGGTGGTCGGTCGCGTACCGCTCGGCGTACTCCGCCGCCAGCCGCGTCCGCTCGTCGAAGCGGTCCGTCGTGCGCCACTCCGCCACCGCGTCCGCGAACTCCGGCTCGACCTTGACGCCGTCGCGTTCGGTGCGCCAGTCGAGGCAGAAGACGCAGCCGTTGATCTGCGCGATCCGCAACCGCGCGGCCTCGAACTCCCGCAGCCCCAGCGTCGTGTGCTCGTACACCGCCAGCGAGAACTTGGACGCGGCGATCCCGATGCCGGGGACCATTTCGCCCCAGACGTACCCGATCGGGTCCTTGCCGGCGGGGAGGTCGATGTTCACGAGCGGCTCCTTCCGAGCTTGCCGGCTGCCGGGCGCAGCGGGACGTCGAGTGCGTCGTAGAGGCCGGGTTCCGCCGCGGCCAGCCAGTCGATCGCGCCGACCAGGCGGCCGACGGCGGTGGCGTTGCCGCCCGCCGACCGGTTCTCGCCTTCGTCGGTCGCCTCGACGGTGACCTCGATGCGCGGCCGGCCTTCGATGATCACGCGGTGGGCGCCGTCGCCGCTGGGCGGCGTGGGCCAGTCCGGCGCGCAGGAGGCGTGGATGCGGGTGACGTGCTCGATGACGATCCGCGGCTCGCCGTCGACGATGCCCTGGACCTCGAACCGCACCGCGCCTTGGGTGCCCTTCTCGAACTCGCCCATGGTCCGCGTGGTCACGGTCTCGTCCAGCGGGCGCCGGTCCAGCGTCTCGCGCAGCTCGGTGACCTCGACGCCGAGGCCGCGCGCGATCAGCCGGACCTGCCCGCCCCACACCATCGACGGCACGCCGGTCATCAGCATCGGCGGGTCGTAGTCCATCGGCTGGCCCATCCCGACCAGGTACCGGACGGAGTCCGGCTGCTCGTAGGTCGAGTAGTCGAAGATCTCCTGGCAGCGGACGACGTCGACGTCCGTGCCGAGCCCGCTGATCAGCAGCGGCAGCACGTCGTTGCCCCAGCCGGGGTCGACGCCGGAGACGAACAGCGAGCCGCCGCCGTCCTCGATCGCCGCGAGCACCGGGTCACGCAACTCTTTCGGCGCGTTCCGCTGGTCGTAGAGGGGGTACAAGGCGGGGGTCACGACGACCGCGCCCGCCCGGACCGCGCGCATGATGTCGGTGAGCGCGTCGTCGAACCGGACGTCTCCCGAAGCGGCGTACACGACCGCGCGCGGACTCGCCGCCAGGACGGCCTCGATGTCGTCCGTCGCGGCGACCCCCAGCTCGCCGACCCCGGCCAGCTCACCGGCGTCCTTGCCGACCTTCGCCGGGTCGTGGACGAGCACCGCGGTCAGTTTCAGCGCCGGATGGGCGTCGACGGCCCGGATTGCCGCACGGCCGACGTTGCCCGTGCCCCACACCACTGTGGCGATCATGGCCTGAGTTTTCGCCGTTTTGCGCAGCTCCGGGAAGGAAATCGTTCCGGCCAGCGGACCGCGCGTCCGTTGGTAACATGACCAGCGCCCGAACGTCGTATCGGAGGCCCGCGATGACGATCGACCCCAAGCCCCGCAGCCGCACGGTGACCGACGGGATCGAGGCCGCGCCCGCCAGAGGCATGCTGCGCGCGGTCGGGATGGGCGACGGCGACTGGACGAAACCGATCATCGGCGTCGCCAGCTCGTGGAACGAGATCACGCCGTGCAACCTGTCCCTGGACAGGCTGGCCCAGGCGTCGAAGGAAGGCGTGCACGCAGCCGGCGGCTACCCGCTGCAGTTCGGCACCATCTCGGTGTCCGACGGCATCTCCATGGGCCACGACGGCATGCACTTCTCGCTGGTCTCCCGCGAGGTCATCGCCGACTCGGTCGAGACGGTCATGCAGGCCGAGCGGCTCGACGGCTCGATCCTGCTGGCCGGCTGCGACAAGTCCCTGCCGGGCATGCTGATGGCCGCCGCGCGCCTCGACCTGGCCTCGGTGTTCCTCTACGCCGGCACGATCGCCCCCGGCTGGGTCAAGCTCACCGACGGCACCGAGAAGGACGTCACGCTGATCGACGCCTTCGAGGCGGTCGGCGCGTGCCGGGCCGGACGCATGCAGAACGCCGACCTCGACCGGATCGAACGCGCCATCTGCCCCGGTGAGGGTGCCTGCGGTGGGATGTACACCGCGAACACGATGGCGTCGGCGGCCGAAGCCATGGGGATGAGCATGCCGGGTTCGGCCGCGCCGCCGTCCGCGGACCGCCGCCGCGACCACTACGCCCACCTGTCCGGGGAAGCCGTCGTCGGCCTCCTCGAGAAGGGCATCACCGCGCGGGACATCCTCACGCGGGAGGCGTTCGAGAACGCCATCACCGTCGTGATGGCCCTCGGTGGTTCGACCAATGCCGTGCTGCACCTGCTGGCCATCGCGCACGAGGCCAAGGTCGAGCTGACCCTCGACGACTTCAACCGCGTCGGCGACCGCGTCCCGCACCTGGGCGACCTGAAGCCGTTCGGCAAGTACGTCATGAACGACATCGACCGCCACGGCGGCATCCCGGTGCTGATGAAGGCGCTGCTGGACGAGGGCCTGATCCACGGCGACGCGCTCACCGTCACCGGCCGCACGGTGGCCGAGAACCTCGCCGAGCTCGACCCCGACCCGATCGACGGTGAAGTGCTGCGCGGCCTGGACAACCCGCTGCACCCGACCGGCGGCATCACCATCCTGCGCGGCTCGCTCGCCCCGGAAGGCGCGGTCGTGAAGTCCGCGGGCTTCGACACGGCCAACTTCGAGGGCCCGGCGCGCGTGTTCGAACGCGAGCAGGAAGCCATGGCGGCGCTGAACGAGGGCCGGATCGAGGCCGGCGACGTCGTTGTCATCCGCTACGAAGGCCCCAAGGGCGGGCCGGGCATGCGCGAGATGCTGGCGATCACCGCGGCGATCAAGGGCGCCGGGCTGGGCAAGGACGTCCTGCTGCTGACCGACGGCCGGTTCTCCGGCGGCACCACCGGCCTGTGCATCGGCCACGTCGCGCCCGAGGCGGTCGACGGCGGCCCAATCGCGTTCGTCCGCACCGGCGACCGGATCGCCGTCGACATCAAGGTGCGCAGCATCGACCTGCTGGTCGACGCCGCCGAGCTGGCCCGGCGCCGCGAAGGCTGGGAGCCGTTGCCGAACAAGTTCGGAGAGGGCGTGCTCGGCAAGTACGTGAAGCTGGTGCGGTCGTCGTCCTACGGGGCCGTCACGAGCTGAGCGAGGGCGCGCTTGTCGACCTTGCCGACGTCGGTGAGCGGCAGCGCGTCGGCGAAGTCCACCCGCGCCGGGACGTAGTGCTCCTGGCCGAAGGTGGCCCGGGCGTGCGCCTGCAGGTCGGCCGCCGTGACCTCGCTCGTCGCGACGACGACGGCGTGCAGCCGGTCGCCGCGGCCGAAGACGGCCGCGCTGCGCACCGCCGGGTGCGTCTCCAGGGCGTGTTCGACGACGGTCGTGGGGACCTTCGTGCCGTGCTCGCCGACCACGGCGACGTCGTCCGCGCGGTCGAGCAGGTAGAGGTAGCCCTCGTCGTCGAAGCGCCCGAGGTCGCCGGTGCACAGCCAGCCCGCGCCGATCTCCGCGCCGCCGAGGTAACCGTCCATCATGGACAGCCCGCGCACTTCGACCTCGCCGTCTTCGGTGATCCGCGCCTCCATGCCCGGCACGATCCGGCCGACCGAGCCGAGCCGCTCCGGGCGGCCGATCAGCTCGGCGGCGGAGATGCTCGCGATCATCGGCGCCTCGGTGAGGCCGTAACCCTGGCCGACGACCGGGCCGAAGACGTCGAGGGCCTGCGCGAGCCGGTGCGGCGGCAGCGGTGCGGCGCCGAGGGAGAGCGAGCGGACGCTGGTGAGGTCGGTTTCCGGCCGCTTCGGGTGGTCGAGGAGCGCGGCCAGCCGCGGCGGCGTCAGCGAGAGCGTGTCGATGCGGTGCTCTTGGATCGCGTCGAGGACGGCACCTGCGTCGAACCCGTCGTGGACGACGAGGGTGTCCTGCCGCAGCAGCGTGCCGAGCACGGTGGCGTTGCCGGTCATGTGCGTCATCGGGGCGACGAGCAGCGTGCGGCCCGGGCCGTCCGGCGACGGCGTGAAGAGGTACGCCATGCCGTCGTAGATGCCGCTGTGGCGGATGAGCTTGGGGGTGCCGGTGGTGCCGCCGGTGGGGAAGAGCAGGCGGACGGTCTCCGGCGGGTCGAGCGGCTCGGGTTCGCCGTCGAGGTCGTCGAGGGTTCTCGTGTCGGCGCCGGGCCAATCGTGGGGCCGGTCGGTGACGACGGTGGCGCCGCGCGCCGCGGCCAGCCGGCTCGCTGTCGGCGCCGAGGCGGGAACCAGGAGCACGGTCGCGCCGCGCAGTAGGGCCGCCAGCTGGACGAGCACCGTCTCGGGCCGGTTGCGCAGGTCGAGGGCGACGGTGGCGTTGGTTTCGCCGAGCCCGCCGTGGAGACGGCGCAGCCGGTCGCGGGCCTCGTGGTAGGTGGTGACGCCGTCGCTCGCGTGGAACAGGACGCGGTCACCGCCGTCCTCGAGCGCGGCCAGGACCTTCGTCAGGAAGAAGCTCACGCCCGGGGACGGTACTCAGGTGAGGCTTGTTCTGCCGTCGCCCGCCGCATGACTTCGCTTTTCAGCCGCCGGTTCGCGCGAGGGGCGCGGCGGGCTGACCAGAACAAGCCTCAATCCTGGTAGGACAGCTTCGCCAGTTCCTCGTCGAAGTCGAACCAGTCGCTCTCGCTGCCGGCCGGGATGACGTCGTAGGTGCGGTCGAGGAAGGCCGCGATCTCCTTCGCCGGGGCCTCGAGCACCGCGGCGCCGTCCGGGGAGCTCAGCTCGACGACGACCAGCGCGGGGTCGCCGGCCGGGCCGATGCGCACGTCGCCGTCGCCGCAGCGGGCGAGCAGGCCGTCGGCGAGCAGGTCGCGGCCGAAGAGCCACCGGACCGCGCTCGGGCCGGCGTGCAGCACCACGGCGACCGCGTACGGGTCGCGGGTGTCGTGCTCCAGCTCGGCCGGCACCGGTCGCGGTCCGGCCCCGAAGGTGCGGAGGGCGAAGTCGATGCGGGCGTTGGTCACGGTGTGCGGGTCGGCCATTTCGGCCCCTTTGCTACTCGTCGGTTAACTTCGGCTGCTTCCAGGGATAACCCATAGTCAGTTCAACGCCCAGCGATCCGAAAAACTTTCACACGCCAGGGTGATCAAGAAGTGTCCGAGGTCACCGTCAGCGTGGCCGAACGGGCAACTCCCTCACACACGGTCACCACCGGTGACCGGTCTTTCCAGCCCGCGATGTCCAGGTACACCCACCGACCGTCCAGATACGCGTGTCGACCCCTCAATCACGCGTGCCGACCTTTTGATCACGCGTTGCTCGGCACACCCGCGCCCGCGGTGAGCAGAGCGAGCGGGCGAGCCGGTGCCGCCCGGCCGGGCCCAGGCCCTCCCGGACCGTGCCCTGGCCGGCGGTCCGCACGACGCTGACCAAGCACCCGACGGGCATTCGGAGCCGCACGGCCTCCGGATGGGTTCCGGCGGCGGATTTGCGCCGTCCGGGTGGGAAAGGCCACCCGGCACCAGTCCGCTTCGCCGTCCGGCCGCGAACCCCCGGCAAGTCAGGGGTGACTGGAGGACCGGGAATGGGTGAGCGTGGGCGGCTGCGGCTGCCACCGGACGAGGCACCGGCGCCCGCGCCGAGCGCCGAAGAGCTGCTCGCGCGGGTCGCGGCGGGCGACGAGACGGCGTTCGCGTCGCTCTACGACCTCGTCGCCGGTCCGGTCCTCGGGCTCGCGACGCGCGTGCTGCGCAGTCACGCGCAGGCCGAAGAGGTGGCGCAGGAGGTGCTGGTGGAGGTGTGGCGCAAGGCCACGAGGTACGAGCCGGACCGCGGCAGCGCCCTGTCGTGGGTGCTGACCATCGCGCACCGCCGGGCCGTCGACCGCGTGCGCTCGCACCAGGCCGGCGTCGACCGCGAGGAGCGGGCCGGCCTGATGGACGTCCGGCGGCCGTTCGACGAGGTCACCGAGTCCACGTTGGCCGGTCTGGAGCAGCAGCGGGTGCGGCAGTGCCTGGCCGCGCTGACCGACCTGCAGCGCGAGTCGATCGTGCTCGCCTACTACAACGGCTACACCTACCCCGAGGTCGCCGAGGTGCTGAAGGTCGCGCCGGGCACGGTCAAGACCCGCATCCGCGACGGCCTGATCCGGCTGCGCGACTGCCTGGGGGTGGACCGATGACCGCCGAGCTGCACACGATGACCGGGGCGTACGCCCTGGACGCGGTGTCCGCTGCGGACCGCGCCGAGTTCGAACGCCACCTCGGCGAGTGCGCCGCCTGCCGCCAGGAGGTGGCCGAGCTGCGGGCGACCGGCGCGCGGCTGGGCGTGGCGGCCGCGGTGGACCCGCCGCCGTCGCTGAAGCTGGTGGTGCTCGCCGACGTGGCCCGCACCCGCCAGCTGCCGCCGAGGGTGCCGGTGGTCCGCCGGCTGAGCCGGGCCAAGACGTGGCAGGTGCGCTTCGCCCTGTTCGGGGCCGCTGCGGCGGCCGTGGTGGCGGTCGTGTTCGGCGTGGTCCGGACGCCGGCGCCGGTCGACTCGGTGCTGAGCGCGCCGGACGCGGCCGCGATCCAGGGGGCCGGCCAAGGGCACACCACGCTCGTCGTCTCGCGCAGCCGCCACCAGGCCGTGCTGCTCGCCTCGGACCTGCCGGCCCTCGACGCCGGGCACGTCTACCAGGTGTGGCTGATCGGCGGCGGGCACGCGCGCTCGGCCGGGCTGATGACGACCGAGGTGTCGCAGCGGATGCTGGTGGCCGAGCTGCCCGCCGACGTCGACCGGATCGGGATCACCGTCGAGCCCGCCGGGGGTTCGGCCGGCCCGACGACCCCCGCCGTCACCAGGATTTCCCTTGCGTAGCCGCGGGTGGGCCGCCCTGCTCGGGGTCCTGGCGCTCGCCGCCGCGTTGGCGGCCGGCCACCTCGTCGCCGGGTTCGTCGGCGTCAACGCGTCGCCCTACCTGGCCGTGGGCAACGGTGCCATCGACCTGACCCCGGTGTGGCTGAAGGACTTCGCCGTCCGCACCTTCGGCACCTACGACAAGCTCGTGCTGCTGTCCGGGATGGCCGTCGTCATGGTGGCCGTCGCGGCGGTGGCGGGCCTGCTGTCGCGCCGGACGCCGGTGCCGGGGCTGGTGGTGATCACCGGGTTCGGGCTCGTCGGCCTGGTCGCGGTGTACGCGCGGCCCGACCTCGACGCGGTCGCGCTGCTCGCCCCGCTGGCGAGCCTGGTCGCCGGGGTGGGGACGTTCGCCGTCCTGCACCGGCTCGCCGGCAACACCGCCGCCCCGGACTCGTCGCGCCGGACGGTGCTGCTGGCGGGCGCGGGAGTCGTCGTGGGCGCGGGGGTCGCCGGTCTCGGCGGGCAGCTGCTCGCCGGCCGCCGGGACGCGGCGGCGTCGCGCGCAGCGGTCGGGCGGCTCGTCCCGGCCCGGACCGCGCCGATGATCCCGGCCGACGCGGACTTCGCGAAGCTGGGCACGCCGCCGTTCCTGACGCCCAACGACCGCTTCTACCGGGTGGACACCGCACTGACCGTGCCGCAGGTGCGGGCCGAGGACTGGAGCCTGCGGCTGCACGGGATGGTCGACCGCGAAATCCGGTACCGCTACGACGACATCCGGAACCGGCCGCTGGTGGAACGCACGATCACGATGACCTGCGTGTCCAACGAGGTCGGCGGCACCTACGTCTCCACCGCGAACTTCATCGGCATCGACCTGGCCGGCCTGCTCGAAGAGGCCGGGGTGCGGCCGGGTGCCGAGCAGCTCTTTTCGTCCAGTGTGGACGGCTGGACGTCCGGGAGCCCGGTCGCCGCGGCGCTGGACCGGGCGCGCGGGGCCATGCTCGCCATCGGCATGAACGGCGAGCCGCTGCCGATCGAGCACGGTTTCCCGGCCCGGCTCGTCATTCCCGGGTTGTACGGCTACGTGTCGGCCACGAAATGGGTGACCGACCTCGAAGTCACGACCTGGGGGGCGCGGCAGGCGTACTGGCTGAAACGCGGGTGGGGCCAGGAGGCCCCGATCAAAACGGAATCGAGAATTGACACGCCGAAGGGTTTCGAAACCGTCCCGTCGGGGAAGGTCCGGGTCGCGGGGGTCGCCTGGGCGCAGCACACCGGGATCGCCAAGGTCGAACTGCGCATGGACAACGGTCCGTGGCGGGAAGCCATGCTGTCGCAGGAAGTCAACGTCGACACCTGGCGCATGTGGTGGCTCGAGTTCGACCTCGCGCCCGGCGGCCACCAGGTCGTCTGCCGGGCGACGGACAAAACCGGGTCCACGCAGACCGAAATGCGCGCCGGGACGGTCCCCGACGGCGCGACCGGGTGGCACAGCATCGCTTTCACGGCACGGTGACCCGGATCACCCGAATGGGGGCCAAGCCGATTTGCGAGTAGTTCCGAATACCGAGCAAGAAGAAGTTCTCAGCCGCTTATGGGAGTGATTTTCGTGACCAAGCTTCGTGTCGCCGGAATCGGTGTCGCCGCTGTCGCCGCCCTTTCGCTGACCGCGTGCAGCGGTAGCGACACCGCTTCGTCGGGCAGCTCCAGCAGCGCCCCGGCGCCGGCTCCGTCGTCGTCGATGTCCGCGCCGTCGTCCAGCATGGCGGCCGGTGGGTCCGGCGTGACCACCAACGCCGACGTCTTCGGCCCGGCCTGTTCGCAGCTGCCGCAGGGTTCCGCGCCCGGTTCGCTGGACTCGATGGGCCCGCAGCCGGTCGCCTCGGCCGCCTCGACCAACCCGCTGCTGACCAAGCTGGTGGCCGCGGTCAAGGCCACCAACCTGGTCGACACGCTGAACAGCCAGGAGGCCATCACGGTCTTCGCGCCGGCCGACCCGGCGTTCGCCGCTCTCGGTGACGCCAAGTTCAACGAGCTGGCCGGCAAGCCCGCCGAGCTGGCGCCGATCCTGCAGTACCACGTCGTCGGCAAGCGCTACGACGCCAAGGGCCTCGCCGCGGCCGGTTCGGTCGACACGCTCAACACCGCCGGCGGTCCGGTGAAGATCGAGGGCTCCGGCGACAGCATGACGATCAACGGCGCGAAGATCCTGTGCGGCAACATCCCCACGAAGAACGCCACGGTCTTCGTGATCGACAAGGTGCTGACGCCGGGTACCAACAAGTGATCTAGCGTCCGAGCAGGGGGCCCAGGCGTTCCGCGATGTCGGTGAGGATCTGCACGTAGTCTTCGTGTTCGAAGGTGAACGGCAGGGCGAAAGCCACCTCGTCGATCTCGCGGAACGCCTGGTGTGCGTGCAGCCGCTCGGCGATTTCCGCCGACGTGCCGACGAAGTCGGGGGAGAACAGCATCCGCGCGGGGCCCTGCGGTTCCGCCGTGCGGGGTAGCCGGTTTTCGGCGTAGGCCTGGTACTTCGCCCGCTGTTCCGGCGTCGCGCCGTCGGTGGGGATCACGACCAGGCCCTGCGAAATGCGGCCTTCGGGGTGGTGCTCGCGGAACGTCCGGATGTGCGAGAGCTGGATTTCGGCGAAGTCCGTGCTCTCGCCTTCGGCCTTGACCACGCTGCTGGTCAGGAAGTTCATCCGGTGCTTGCCGGCCCACTCCGCCGAGCGGAGGCTCGCGCCGCCGTACCAGAGGCGGTCGCCGAGGCCGGGCGCCTGCGGCTGGACGCGGTCCGAGAACACCTCGAAGCCCTGGGTGCCGCTGAAGCCCGTCGCCGGCTCGCCGCGCACGAAGTCCAGCAGCCGCTGCACCCGGTCGTACGAGAAGTCTTCGACGTCCGCGGTGTCCGGGTAGAGGGCGTGCTTGACGTCGTCCCAGCGCATCGGCGGCCCGACGCTGAGCCCGGGGTTGAGCCGGCCGCCCGAGAGCAGGTCGACGGTGGCGAGGTCCTCGGCCAGCCGCAGCGGGTTTTCCCAGCCGAGCGGGATCACCGCGGTGCCGAGCTCGATCCGGCTGGTCCTTTGCGACGCGGCGGCCAGCACGGCGACCGGCGAGGAAATGCCGTACTGGAGGTGCCGGTGGCGCACCCAGGCGCTGTCGAACCCGAGGCGTTCGCCCAGTTCGATGATCTCCAGCGTCGACTCGTGGCCCCGGCGCGGGTCGGCCGCGTCGAACAGGCCGATGGTCAGGAAGCCGAGCTTCCGCAGTGGTCGTGACACAGCTTCGATTTTGCCCCGGTGGGCGGGGTCGTCCCAGCTGGTGGACTACCGCAGCCGGTCGAGGCCGTCGAGGACGAGGTCCAGCCCGAATTCGAACTCCGCCTGGTCGTCGCACCAGCCGAGGGTCGACTCCGGGTCGTCGTGGGCGATTTCGGCCAGCATCCCGACCAGGTTCGGCAGCTGGGCGGCCAGTTCCGCGGGCACCTCGGCCGACGCCCCGGCGTTCGGGTCGAACAGTTCCTGGCTGAACCCGAGCGCGCGGCTGCCCAGCGCGTGCAGCGCGTGGTGGATCCGGTCGTGCGAGAACCCGCCCTCGCGCATCAGGCCGACCAGGCCGTCGTAGTACTTCAGCACCGCGATGCTCGTCGCCGAACGCGTGCCGAACAGGCCGGGCGCCCAGGGGTGGCGGAGGAAAACCTGGCGCGCCGCGAGGATGCGCCGCCGGGCCGTCTGCTTCCAGTCCGGGCCGGGCGCCAGGCCGGCCACGACGTCGTTGATCTCCTCGGCGACCACCTCGACGATCCCGTCGAGCACGTCTTCCTTCTTGGCCACGTGGTAGTAGAGCGACATCGCCTCGGCGCCGAGGTCCTCGGCGAGCCGGCGCATGGTCACCGCGCGCAGCCCGTGCTCGTCGGCGAGCGCGACGGCCGCCCGCAGCACGCGTTCCCGGCTCAGCGGGGTCCGGGCTTCGGTGGTCACGGACTGGATCGTACAACGTAAGTCCCCTTGACCCCGGGCTCGGCCCGGAGCTACCTTACGACGTAAGACTTACAACGTAAGGGAGACGTCATGAAGGCTTTGGTGCAGCGTGCGTACGGTTCGCCCGACAGCTTGACCTGGGAAGACGTGCCGCAGCCGGTGCCTGGTCCCGGCGAAGTGCTGGTGCGGGTGCGCGCCACTTCGGTCAACCCGTACGACTGGCACTACCTGAGAGGCGAGCCGTACCTCGCGCGGCTGATGCCCGGCGGTTTCGGGCTGCGTCCGCGGGCCGGCGTCCTCGGCTGCGACCTGGCCGGCCGGGTCGCGTCGGCCGGCGACCGGTTCGCGCCGGGCGACGACGTCTACGCGCTGCTGCCGCGGGGTGCGCACGCCGAGTACGTCTGCGTGCCCGAGGAGCTGCTGGCGCCGATGCCGGCGAACCTCACCCACGAGCAGGCGGCGGCGATGCCGATGGCGGCCGTGACCGCCCTGCTCGCGTTGCGGGGTGTCGAGGCCGGACAGCGGGTGCTGGTCAACGGCGCTTCCGGCGGGGTTGGCACCTTCGCCGTCCAGCTGGCGCGGGCGCTCGGGGCGCGGGTCGACGCGGTGAGCACCAACGTCTCCCTGGTGCGCTCGCTCGGCGCGGAGCACGTCTTCGACTACCGGACGGACGACTTCACGCGCAGCGACCGCCGCTACGACATCGTGCTGGACATCGCCGGCGGCCGGTCGGTGTTCGCCTGCCGGCGGGTGCTGGTGCGGGGCGGCACCTTCGTCGCCGTCGGGGGCCCGGCCGGGCGGTGGGTGCAGCCCGCGGGGCACGTCTTCGCCGCCCTCGCATCGGGGCTTCCGGCGCGGCGGCGGGTGGTGCTCGCGGACGCCGTGGCCTGCGCGGACAAGGCGGCGGTGCTGCGTGAGCTGGCCGGTTTCGTGGAGCGCGGCGCGGTCACGCCGGTCGTCGACCGGAACTACCCGTTCGACGACCTGCGTGCCGCGTTCGCTTATTCGGAAGCAGGGCACGCCAAGGGCAAGGTGGTCGTCACCCTCGGCGGCTAGCCGTTGTGCGGGCAGTTGCCGCGGTAGTCCGAAATGGACAGGCTGGTGCTCGGGATCGGGCAGAGGAACTGCTCGTAGCGGGTGTCGTTGTCGATGAACCGCTTGAGCCAGGACAGGGTGTACTTCGCGATCGTCGTGTTCGACGTGTTGGGTGCGAAGTGGCTGGCGCCGCGCAGTTCCAGGTAGGCCCGGTCCAGAGTGGACGGAAGAGTGGCGTAGAACGGGATCGAGTGCGACGCCACCGGCGCGATGGTGTCCGACTGCGCCCCGACGACGAGCGTCGGCACCCGCAGCGTCGACCAGTTCTTCGTCAGGTTCCAGCCGGTCAGCGGCACCGCGGCCTGCAGCGACGGCCGGGAGCGCGCCGCTTCGAGCGTGCCGCCGCCGCCCATGGAGTGCCCGACGACGCCGAGCCGGCTGCTGTCGATCCGCGACCGGACGCTGCTCTGCTGCGTCAGGTAGTCCAAGGAGGCCAGCAGCTGCCGGCCGCGGCTGTCGGGCTGGTCGGAGGTGGTGATGGTGTCGATGGTGAACACCACGAAGCCCTGTGACGCCAGGCGCGGGCCCAGCCAGGCGATGCTCGACTGGGTGGCGGTGAAGCCGGGGGCGATCGAGATCGCGCCGAACGTGCCGGCGGTCGTGGTCGTCGGGTAGTAGATGGTGCCGCCGCCGAAGCCGGAGACGGCCAGCCGGGACACCGTGGCGGTGCTCGTCGCGAACGACCCGCGACTGGCTTCGATGCTGGCGGTGGTCGGGTCGGGGCCCCGCTCGTAGGGGTTCGCGGCGGCGGGTGCCGGCGCGGCGACCGCGGTGGTCAGCGCCAGGGCGCCCAGCACGACGCCGGCGGCCTTGGCGCGCCACCCGCGTCGGCGGGAAATTTTCTCACCCAAGCCGGACGTCGTCGGCGGGCTGGTGGGTGCGGACATGGATCGCTCTCTTTCCCCGGGCAGGCGAAAGCACGCCCGGACACAGACGGGCGGATCGGCAGAACTGGTGCACGGCAACGGAAGGACATGCCGCGGGCGGGATGCGGGGTAACCGCTTTCCCTCCGCCTATGAAACACCTTGGCAAAATGTTCCACATCCTCCGAATGGGGGAGCGGTTTGACGAACTGGGCGGTCGCTCAGGGCACGCGCACCGGCTCCAGGGCGCCGCGCACGAGGGTGTCGACCAGCGTCGTCGCGACGGTCAGGTCGACCGAGCGCGCGGCGAGGACGTCGGAGTAGAGGAAGGACTCGCCGAGCCGGACCACCGCGAAGGCCAGGTCCGGAAGCCCGACCAGCGGGGCCAGCCCGGCGGCGTCGGCGTCCTGCTGGAACAGCGTGACGTGCGCGTCGACCAGCCCGGGCTGCACGGCACCGCGCGGATCGGTGAGCACGCGCAGGGCGACGTTCGACTCGGCCTCGATGAGCTTGCGCATGCCTTCGCTGCCGGCGACTTCGCGGCGGTAGGCCTCCATGACCCAGAGGCAGCGCAGCCGGCCGTCCGGGGTGCGGACCGCGTCGCCGTGTTCGGCGCGCCAGCCGTCGAGCGCGCGCTGCCAGGTCCGGTCGGAGAGCAGGCGGAGGCCGGCGCCCATCAGGTCCTCGCGGTTGCCGACGCGGCGGAAGAAGGTGGTGCGCGAGATGCCGAGGTCGGCGGCCATCCGCCCGAGGTCGAGGCGGGTGCCGGCCATCAGCAGGCGGGCGGCGTGCCGGACGATGTCGTCGGTGGAGGCGGTCACCGGCGTCACCCTAGTCCGCTGGTGGGTGCCGGTTACCTTGAAGTGCGCGGCACCCCTTCGGTTAGCTGGGTTCCGTGCGCGTAGACATCTGGTCCGATCTGGTCTGTCCCTGGTGCTATCTCGGCAAACGCCGCTTCGAGCAGGCGGTCGCCGAAGTCGGTGTCGACGTCGAGGTGGTGCACCACTCGTTCCAGCTCGACCCGTCGTTCCCGCGCGGGACTTCGCGGCCGACGCGGGAGGTGCTGGCCGAGAAGTACGGCCGGACATTGGAAGAAGCGGACGCGATGGAAGCCCAGATGGAGGAGCGCGCGGCCGCCGACGGCCTCGAGTACCACCTCGACGGCGTCCACATGGGCAACACGGTCGACGGCCACCGCCTGGTCCACTTCGCGGCCGAGCGCGGTCTGGCCGACGCCGTCGTCGACCGGTTCTACGCCGCGCACTTCACCGAGCGGCGTTCGCTGTTCGACCGCGATTCGCTGGTATCGCTGGCCGCGGAGGCGGGATTGGACGAAGCCGAGGCGCGGGCGGTGCTCGAATCCGACGCGTACGAAGCAGAAGTGGCATCGGACGGCGAGCAGGCCCGCGCACTCGGCGCGTCCGGCGTCCCGTTCTTCGTGATCGACCAGCGCTACGGCGTGGCGGGAGCCCAGTCGCCGGAGGTGTTCGCCCAGGTGCTGCGGCAGGTCAGCGCCGCCGCCGCCGGGTGAACCGCGACCGGTCGGTGGCGATGCCGGCCAGGTGCAGGGCAACGCAGAGAAGCCCGGCGGTGGTGAGCGTCCCGGTGGTGATCACCGGGCCGAGCCCGAACCCGGCGAGCTCCATCAGCAGGGCGAGCCCGAAGAGAACGGCGGCGAGAATGGCGAGCATGACGGTCTCGTTTCCGTGGCGTGGGGCCGAATGGTCCACGCCACTAAGACGTTGGGGGTACCGGGGTTTCCGGCTTGGTGGCCGGTAATTCCCCCGCCCCGCCCGCCTGAAACGACCACTTCCCCACGCTCGTTTCCCCCGCGGATCCCGACGCGGTACCCAGGCGGTCGGCCGGCGTACCCGGAGGGTCGGTCCGCGCACCGGAGGTGCCGGTTCGTGTGATTGGAGGGGCGACACGCGTGATTGGAGGGGCATCGCGCTGATGCCCGCCCAAGCACGTGTGATGCCCGCTGAAGCGCGTGCGAGGCCCGGCTGGTCACGCCGGGGGTGGGGCGGTGCTGGAGCGGATGATCAGCTCCGTCGGGAGGAGGACCGGCTCGCCGGCTTCCGTGCCCGTCTCGATCTCCGCCAGGAGGGCCTTCACCGCGTGGCGGCCCACCGCCTCGAACGACTGGCGGATCGTTGTCAACGGCGGCCAGAAGTGGGCTGACTCCTCCATGTCGTCGAAGCCGACCACGCTCACCGAAGCCGGTACCGCGCGGCCCGTCTCGTGCAACGCGCGCAGCACTCCCAACGCCATCTGGTCGTTCGCCGCGAACACCGCCGTCACCTCCGGGTCCGCCGCCAGGCGCAGGCCCGCCTGGTAACCCGACTCCGGTGACCAGTCGCCGACCGCCACCGGGGGGACGAACCGGCCCGCACGCTCCAAAGTGGCCTGCCAGGACTTCCGGCGCCGCTCGGCCGAGTACGACTGCGGTGGCCCGGCGATGTGCCAGACCGTCGAGTGCCCCAGTGACAGCAGGTGGCTGGTCGCCCGGGCCGCGCCGTCGGCCTGGTCGTTGTCCACCACCGGGTAGTCGTACCGGGCACTCGAGTCGATCACCACCACCGGGAGCCCGTGCGGCAGTTCGATTTCGCTTTGGTCAAGCTGGTGTTGCTCGATGAGGATGATGACGCCGTCGACGGCCTGCTCGTTCAGCGTGCTGAACGCGCCCGTCACCTCGCCCTGGGTCGGCCGCGTCACCGGCATCAGGATGATCGAGAACCCCTCGGGGACGACCGCCGCTGCGATGGCGTCGAGGGTGCGGCTGTTGCCGAACGTCGGGAGGGCCGAAATGATCACGCCGATGCTGCGAAACTGGCCGTTGCGCAGGGCACGGGCCGCGCTGTTGGGCCGGTAGCCGACCCGGCGCATCGCGGCGAGGACCCGCTCGCGCGTCGCGTCGTCCACATTGGTCTTCCCGTTGGCCACCCGGGACACCGTCTGGCCCGACACGCCGGCCTCGCGGGCGACGTCCGCCATCGACGGGCCTCGGCGCCGGGACGGGCCGGGTGCGGATGACGTCGCTGTCTGGCGCGGCACGGTCACTCCTTGGTGTCCTGGACATGTTTACGTCAACACGTTACTCTGCGGCCGTCCATGTTGACGTAAACATCCCGCCGGGTCCAGGGCCCGGCGCACGTGATCACTCGGAGAGACGATGACGTCCACAGCGGCTCCGCCCGCGCCGGTGCCGGCGCGCCGGGCGCCCGCGGCCCGCCGGCCGCGGCGGAAATGGCGGGGCTGGCTCTTCGTCGCCCCGTTCATGCTCGTGTTCGCGCTGACCTTCATCGCGCCGGTCGTCTACGCGTTCGTGCTGAGCCTCTTCCGCGACCAGGCTTTCTTCGGCGGCACGGTCTTCGTCGGCGCCGACAACTACGTCCAGGTCTTCGGCGACCCGAAGTTCTGGGAGGCCTTCCGGCGGGTGCTGGTGTTCCTCGCCGTTCAGGTGCCGATCATGCTGGTGCTCGCGCTGATCGCCGCACTCGCGATCGACAGCGCCCGGCTGCACGCCGCCGGGTTCTTCCGGATCGTGATCTTCCTGCCGTACGCGGTCCCCGCCGTCGTCGCCGCCCTGATGTGGGGCTTCATCTACGGTGACCACTTCGGGCTCGCGGCCGACTTCAACCACCTGTTCGGCACCGCGGTCCAGCCGTTGTCCCCGAGCTGGCTGCTCACGTCGATCGGCAACATCGTGACGTGGGAGTTCGCGGGCTACAACATGCTCATCTTCTACTCCGCGCTGAAGGTGATCCCGAAGGAACTGTTCGAGGCGGCCGCGATCGACGGCGCCGGCACGTTCCGCACGATCCTGTCGGTCAAGCTCCCCGCGATCCGGGGCGCCATCGTGGTCGCGACGATCTTCTCGATCATCGGCAGCTTCCAGCTCTTCAACGAGCCGAACATCATGCGCAACCTGGTCCCGAACACGATCGGCACGTTCTACACGCCGAACATGTACGCCTACAACCTTTCCTTCAACGGGCAGCAGTACAACTACTCCGCCACCGTCGCGATCGTGATGGGCGTGATCACCGCGGTCATCGCCTACGTCGTGCAGCTGCGCGGCTCCCGGAAGGAGATGTGACGTGGCCACCTTCTCGGTGACGAAACCCCGCAAGTCGCGTGTCCTCACGGGCTTCATGGCGCTGTACTTGATCTACACCCTGGTTCCCCTGGTGTGGCTGGTGATCAACGCCAGCAAGACCCAGCCGGCGCTGTTCTCGACGTCGGGGCTGTCCTTCGGCGGCACGTTCGCGCTGTTCGACAACATCGGCCAGACGTTCACCTACAACGGCGGGATCTTCTTCCGCTGGCTCGGCAACACCCTGCTGTACGTCGTGGTCGGGGCCGGCGGCGCGACGATCCTCGCCACCGCGGCGGGGTACGGGCTGGCCAAGTACCGCTTCCCCGGCCGCCGCGCGGTGTTCGCCATCGTCCTCGGGGCCGTGGCCGTGCCGCCGACCGCGCTGGCCGTGCCGACGTTCCTGATGTTCAGCAAGATGGGGCTGACCAACACGCCGCTGGCGGTCCTCATCCCGTCGCTGATCAGCCCGTTCGGCCTGTACCTGATCTGGGTCTACGCCGCCGACGCCATCCCGGACGAGCTCCTGGAAGCGGCGCGGATCGACGGCGCCGGCGAGCTCCGGATCTTCCTCACCGTGACGCTGCGCCAGCTGGTCCCCGGGATCATCACGGTCGCGCTGTTCACCATGGTGCAGACGTGGAACAACTACTTCCTGCCGCTGATCATGCTCAGCGAGCCGAAGTGGTACCCGCTGACCGTCGGGCTCAACCAGTGGAGTGCCCAGGCCAACGGCGCCGGCGCCCAGCCGATCTTCAACCTGGTGCTCACCGGGTCGTTGCTCACGATCATCCCTCTAGTCGTCGCTTTCCTGCTCATGCAACGGTTCTGGCAATCGGGCCTGAGCGCCGGCAGCGTCAAGCAGTAACTCTCCGCCGTCACACCGCCGTGAAGGGACATCCGATGTCAAGAATCCGCACCCGCGCCAAGGCGGCCGCCGCCCTCGCGCTGGCCGCCGCGCTCGCGGTCGGCTGCTCGTCCGGGGGCACGTCCTCCGCGCCCGCCGCCGCCACCGGCACCCAGGACTCCGTCGACGCCGCGCTGAAGGCCGGCGGCGAGATCACCTACTGGAGCTGGACGCCGTCGGCCAAGGACCAGGTGGCCGCGTTCCAGAAGGAATACCCGAACGTCAAGGTCAACTACGTCAACGCGGGGACCAACAAGGAGGAGTACACCAAGCTCCAGAACGCGATCAAGGCCGGCTCGGGTGCCCCCGACGTGGCCCAGATCGAGTACTACGCCCTCCCGCAGTTCGCGCTGACCGATTCACTGGCCGACCTCAACCAGTTCGGGTTCGGTTCGTTCGAGAAGGACTACAGCGCCTCGACGTGGGCGCAGGTGAAGAACGGCAACGGGATCTACGGCCTCCCGCAGGACTCCGGCCCGATGGCCCTGTTCTACAACAAGGAGGTCTTCGACAAGAACGGCATCGCCGTGCCGAAGACCTGGGCCGAGTACATCGAAGCGGCCAAGAAGCTGCACGCCGCCGACCCCACCAAGTACATCACCTCGGACACCGGCGACCCCGGGTTCGTGCTGAGCATGATCTGGCAGGCCGGTGGGCGTCCGTTCACCGTCGACGGCCGGAACGTGAAGGTCGACTTCGGCGACGCGGGCACGAAGAAGTGGACCGCGATGTGGGACCAGCTGATCCAGGGCAAGCAGCTCGCCCCGGTCAAGGAGTGGTCCGACGACTGGTTCCGCGCCCTCGGTGACGGCACCATCTCCTCGCTGGTCACCGGCGCCTGGATGCCGGGCAACTTCATCTCGTCGGTGCCCGGCGGCGCCGGCAAGTGGGCGGTCGCGCCGATGCCGACCTACGACGGCAAGCCGGTGACCGCGGAGAACGGCGGCAGCGCCCAGTCGGTCGTCAAGCAGAGCAAGAACCCGGCACTGGCCGCGGGTTTCGTGCGCTGGCTCAACCACGCCGGCGGCGTCCAGCCGTTCATCAAGAGCGGCGGCTTCCCGTCCACCACGGCCGACCTGACCTCGCCCGCGTTCGTCGACGAGGCGCTGCCGTACTTCGGCGGCCAGAAGGTCAACCAGGTGCTGACCCAGGCTTCGAAGGACGTCGCCCCGGGCTGGACCTACCTGCCGTACCAGACCTACGCCAACAGCATCTTCAGCGACACCGCCGGCAAGGCCTACGTGAACGCCACCCCGCTCGACGCCGGACTGGCGGCCTGGCAGCAGGCCATCGTCGACTACGGCAACCAGCAGGGCTTCACGGTCAGCGCCGGATGACCGTCGACATCGAAGGTGACGCGGGCCAGGTCATCGGCCCGGTCCCGCGTCGCCTCTTCGGCTCGTTCGTCGAGCACATGGGCCGGTCCGTCTACACCGGGCTGTACGAGCCCGGCCACCCCACGGCGGACGACCGCGGCTTCCGCGGTGACGTGCTGGAGCTGGTCCGGGAACTCGGCCCGACCGTGCTCCGCTACCCCGGTGGCAACTTCGTTTCCAGCTACCGCTGGGAAGACGGCGTCGGGCCGGTCGAATCACGGCCGGCCCGGCTGGACCCGGCGTGGCACAGCGTCGAGTCCAACCGCTTCGGCCTGCACGAGTTCGTCGCGTGGGCCGAAGCCGCGGGTGCCGAGGTGATGTACGCCGTCAACCTCGGCACCCGCGGCATCCAAGAAGCCGCCGACGTCCTTGAGTACTGCAACCACGCCGGCGGCACCGAACTGAGCGAGCGGCGGCGCGCGAACGGCGCCGACCGCCCGTTCGGCTTCAAGCTGTGGTGCCTGGGCAACGAGATGGACGGCCCGTGGCAGATCGGCCACAAGACGGCCGAGGAGTACGGCCGCCTGGCCGCCGAGACCGCCCGGCTGATGCGGATGATCGACCCCGGCCTCGAGCTGGTCGTCGCCGGCAGCTCGCACGCCGACATGCCGACGTTCGGCGAGTGGGAGCGCACGGTGCTGCGCCACACCGCCGAGCTGGTCGACCACATCTCGCTGCACGCCTACTACCAGGAGCTGCACGGCGACACCGACAGCTACCTGGCGAGCGGGGCGGCGCTGGACCGCTACATCCGCACGACCGCGGGTGTCATCGACGAAACCCTCGCCGAGCTGGGCCTGGACAAGAAGATCGGGATCAGCGTCGACGAGTGGAACGTCTGGGACCTGCGCCGCTGGAACGAGGTCGACCAGGCGAAGCTCGCCGAGGGCGGCTGGCGGCAGCACCCGAGGATCATCGAGGACACCTACACCGTCACCGACGCGGTCGTCGTCGGCTCGCTGCTGAGCTCGCTGCTGCGCAACGTCGACCGGGTCACCATGGCCAACCAGGCGCAGCTGGTGAACGTCATCGCGCCGATCCGCTCCGAGCCCGGCGGCCCGGCTTGGCGGCAGACGACGTTCCACCCGTTCCGGCAGGTGGCCTCGCTGGCCGGTGGGGCGAGCCTGCGCCTGTCCGTCGACGGCGACCGGTTGCGCACCGCGCAGCACGGCGAAGTCGACCTCGTCGACGTCGCCGCGACGGTCGAGGAGTCCGGGCGCGGGGCGGTGTTCCTGACCAACCGCGCGACGGCGTCGCCGACCGAAGTCCGGATCCGCCTGCGCGGCGCCCGGTTCGGCGTCTACGCCGCCGAAACCCTGACCACACCGGACGGCGAGACCCGCCACACGGTGAACACCGCCGACGCACAACCGGTCCGGCCGGTGCCGCTACCCGGCACGGTCGCGACGTCCGATCCCGGGGGGACCACCATCACCGTGACACTGCCACCCTTGTCCTGGACCGTGCTCCAGCTGACCCCGCAGGCGGGCCCGGATGCCTGAGTTCGCCATCGGGGAGCACGACTTCCTGCTCGACGGCCGCCCGTTCCGCATCCTGTCCGGGGCCCTGCACTACTTCCGCGTCCACCCGGACCTGTGGGCCGACCGGATCGACAAGGCCCGGCGGATGGGGCTCAACACCATCGAGACGTACGTGGCGTGGAACGCGCACGCCCCCGAGCCCGGCTCGTTCGACCTGTCCGGCGGGCTGGACCTCGACCGGTTCCTGCGCATGGTCGCCGACGCCGGGATGTACGCGATCGTGCGGCCCGGCCCGTACATCTGCGCCGAGTGGGACAACGGCGGGCTGCCCGCGTGGCTGTTCCGCGACCCGTCGGTCGGCGTGCGCCGGTACGAGCCGAAGTACCTGGACGCCGTCCGCGAGTACCTCACGAAGGTGTACGAGGTCGTCGTCCCGCACCAGGTCGACCGCGGCGGGCCGGTGCTGCTGGTCCAGGTGGAGAACGAGTACGGCGCGTTCGGCGACGACAAGCGCTACCTGAAAGCGCTCGCCGAGCACACCCGCGACTCCGGCGTCACCGTGCCACTGACCACAGTGGACCAGCCGACGCCGGAGATGCTCGAAGCGGGCAGCCTCGACGGGCTGCACCGGACCGCGTCGTTCGGCTCCGGCGCCGAGGCGCGGCTGGCCATCCTGCGGGAGCACCAGCCGACCGGGCCGCTGATGTGCAGCGAGTTCTGGAACGGCTGGTTCGACCACTGGGGCGCGCACCACCACACGACGCCGGCCGCGGATTCGGCGGCGGAGCTCGACGCGCTGCTCGCCGCGGGCGCGTCGGTCAACCTGTACATGTTCCACGGCGGCACCAACTTCGGGCTCACCAACGGCGCCAACGACAAGGGCGTCTACCAGCCGCTGATCACGTCCTACGACTACGACGCGCCACTGGACGAAGCCGGGGACCCGACGCCGAAGTACCACGCCTTCCGGGACGTGATCGCCCGCTACCACAAGGTGCCCGACACCGTTCCGCCGCCGGCCCGGCCCGCGCCGACGCCGTCCGGCGCGCTCGGTGACCCGGTCCGGCTGCTCGACGCACCGGAGCGGTGGGGCACCTGGGAATTCCACGAGGAGCTGCCCGCGTTCGACGAGCTCACGCCGATGCCGCAGCTCGCGCTGCTGCGGTGCACCGTCGAGGGCGACCGGCCCGGCGTGCTGACCTTCGGCGAGGTCCGCGACCGCGCCACGGTGTTCTTCGACGGCGACCTGGTCGGCACGCTCAGCCGGGACCACCACGAGCGCGCGATCCCGCTGCCGCGCGCGGCCGGCGAGCTGCTGGTGCTGGTCGAGGACCAGGGCCGCGTCGACTACGGCCCGCGCATCGGCGAGGCGAAGGGCATCATCGGCGGGGCGTCGCTGCACGGCGAGCCGCTGGCCGGCTGGGACGTGCTGCCGTTCGACCTGGCCGCGCTGCCGTGGCTGCGGCCTGCGGCGCCGTCGTCCGTGGCGGGCGCGGTCGCCGGGCCGGTGCTGCTGCGCGCCGACATCGATGTCGACGAGCCCGCCGACCTCTTCCTCGACACGGGGGAGTGGGGCAAGGGCGTCGCCTGGCTCAACGGGTTCGCGCTCGGCCGGTACTGGCGGCGCGGGCCGCAACGGACGTTGTACGTGCCGCGCCCGGTGGTCCGGGCCGGCGCCAACGAACTGGTCGTGCTGGAACTCGGCACGATGCTCGACCCCGCGGCCCGGTTCGTGCCGCGGCCGCTGCTGGGCCACACCGAGGCCTGAAGTACCGTCCCCACCGCACCCGAAGGGCAGTTCGACGATGAACTTGCGGCGTTTGCTCACCGTCCTTTGTGTACCTCTGATAGGCGGCGCAGTGGTTGCCGCACCGGCGGAGGCGGCCACCGCTGTCACGGTCAAGCCGGATCCGACCTACCGGCAGCAGCCGTTCGACGGCTGGGGCGCCAGCCTGGCGTGGATGGCCGAGGCGACCGGCGGCTACCCGGACGCCGTCCGGAACAAGCTGGCCGACCTGGTCTTCGGGCCCGACGGGCTGAACCTGAACATCGCCCGGTTCAACGTCGGCGGCGGCAACGCCCCCGACGTCCCGTCGTACCTGCGCGCGGGCGCCGCGGTGCCGGGCTGGTGGAAGGCCCCGGCCGGTACCACCCGCACCGACAAGGACTGGTGGACCCCCGGCGACGCGGCCGAGTTCGACCCCAAGGCCGACCCGAACCAGCGCTGGTGGGTCGACAAGATCAAGAACCGCGTCACGAAGTGGGAGGCGTTCAGCAACTCGCCGCCCTACTTCCAGACCGTCTCCGGGTACGTCTCGGGCGGCTTCAACGCCACCGACGAGCAGCTGCGCACCGACAAGATCGGCGACTTCACCGCGTACCTGACGCAGGTCGTGCGCACCCTCGAGAAAGCGCACGGCATCAAGTTCGCGTCGGTGAACCCGCTGAACGAGCCGAACACGAACTACTGGAAGACCACGCTCGGCGCCGACGGCAACCCGACCGGCGGCCGCCAGGAGGGCGCGCACATCGGCCCGGCGGTCCAGTCGCAGCTGATCCCGGCGATGGCCTCGGCCCTCAAGGCGGCCGGTTCGCGGGCGATCGTCTCCGCGCCCGACGAGACCAACCCGGACATCTTCGCGGCGGACTGGGCCGGCTGGTCGGCCGACGCCCGCGCGGCGGCGGGCCGGCTCAACGTGCACACCTACGGCACCGGCAACCGGCCGGTCCCGCGCGACCTCGCCAAGGGCGCGGGCAAGCCGCTGTGGATGAGCGAGGTCGGCGGCAGCTGGCTGGACCGCCAGGACTTCACGGACATGGACCCCGGCCTCGGCATGGCCAAGCAGATCACCGACGACCTGCGGCTCCTGGAGCCCAGCGCGTGGGTCAGCTGGCAGCCGATCGAGGACTACAACAACATGAAGCCGGGCGGGGAGTCCGCGGCCGGGATGAACTGGGGCGAGATCCAGGTCCCGTTCGACTGCCCGAAGAACGCCACGCTGCAGACCTGCCCGATCAAGACGAACACGAAGTTCAACACCATGCGCAACTTCACCCACTACATCAAGCCGGGTGACCGGCTGATCGGGGTGAACGACACCGCGTCGACGGTCGCTATGCGCGGCGAGGACCTGGCGACGGTCGTGCACACCAACGCGGGCACCGACGCCCAGGACGTCACGCTGGACCTGTCCGGCTTCCGGAACGTCCGGCACGGGGCGTCCGTGACGCCGGTGGTCACCGACGTCACCGGGGCGCTGAAGCGGGGCAAGCCGGTGAAGGTGACCGCCGGTCGAGCGACGCTGCAGGTGCCGGCGCGTTCGGTGACGACCTTCCTCGTCGACGGCGTCTCCGCGACCGCGGCCGGCACGGGCCTCGGCTCGGGCAAGCCGGTCACCTTCACCGGCGTGCAGAGCGGCAAGTCGCTGTCGGCGGAGAACGGCTCGCTGGTGCAGCGCACGACGGACGCCTCGGCGGCGGCGCAGCGGTGGACCCTCACCGACCGCACGGGCCGTTACGGCAACCGCGACCGGTTCACCATCACCAACGCGGGCACCGGACAGGTCCTCAGCACGTCCGGCGGCGCGGTGACGCTGGCCGCGGCGGGCGCGTGCGACCCGGCGGCGCAGTGGACGCTGTCCACCACCGGCGACGGCACCTGGACGTTCGTCAACGCGGCGAGCGGGCAGCTGCTCGACGTCACGAGCGAGTCCCGTGAGGACGGCGCCCGGATCGGCCTCTACAAGCCGACGAACGGGCCCAACCAGCGCTGGCAGGCCATCGCCGGCTGACCCCAAGCGCCCCAATGTGGCGTTGGTTGCGTCCAACGCACCCAATGTCGCGAGACGGTTCTGGAAAGAAAACACAACACACAATACGC
>NZ_JBSGBK010000111.1:0-24835 GCF_053601215.1 Amycolatopsis sp. NPDC004772 | reverse complement strand
GCAGGTCGTGTCAAGGCGGGAAAGCGTGCCTTGACACGACCTGCCGGCCGCTGAGGGCGGCTGCGTATCAGGTCGGCAGGGGGGTGTGGCCGGGGCGGGTTCGTTCGGAGGCGGAGGCGGAGGCGGACGTGCGAGCCCGCGGGTGCGTCTGCCGTCTCAAGGGCGCCAGCAGGACATTGCTTCGTCGATCTCGTCCAGACCCAGCGGGGGGCGGGGCAGCGTCGACGGCTTGCCCGGCTGTGCTCGCAAGCCGTCCAGGAGCATGGCCAAGCAGCGGCGCCAGAGGTCCGGCTCCACCGCCGTGGTGAACTCGATCACCGAGCCGATCATCATGTGCAGCATCGGGATGTCCGTGGGGGCGAAGTCGGCCCGCAGGCCGCCCGCCTCCTTGGCCCGCTCCACCAGCTGTGTGATCAACGGCACCAGGCGGGCTTTCTGCTCCGCGACGTGCTCGTGGCCGAACTTGTTCGACAGCATGATCTCGCGCAGCCCGCGGTCGCCCGAGTGAAGCTCGATCGACTTCCAGGTGAAGTCGACGAACGCCCGCCAGGCGTCGTCGGCCTTCAGTGCCTCCTCCGCCAGGACGGAGATCTCCTCCATCCGCTCGGCGAACATGGCCTCCACCAGGTGTTCCTTGCTGGGGAAGCGGCGGTAGACCGTGCCGACGCCGAGGCCGGCGTGGTGCGCGATGTCGTCCAGCGTGGCCTCGAGCCCGCGCCGGCCGAACACCTCGCGGGCCGACGCCAGGATGCGACGGCGGTTGAGTTCAGCGTCACGCCGCAGCGGCCGCGCCGGTGCGGCGGGACCAGCGTCCCGTGCCATGCCTCCAGTCTAACGCGTCAAGTAGAGGCACTCTCTCCGCTTCTTGTGTACCTTGGGGCGAGTAAGGGGAGATACCTACTCCACATAGTCTTCCGATCACGTTCTGTGAGGATCTTTCATGTCCGAGTCCACGCTCGCCGTCGCGCCGTCGGGGGACACGCGCGCCGACGAAAATCCCCACCACGCCAGACGGTGGCTGATCCTGGTGATGATCGGCATCGCGCAGCTGATGGTCGTGCTGGACGCGACCGTCGTGAACATCGCGCTGCCGTCGGCCCAGGTCGACCTGGGCTTCTCCAACGACGCCCGGCAGTGGGTCGTCACGGCCTACGCGCTCGCGTTCGGCAGCCTGCTGCTGCTCGGCGGGCGGCTCGCGGACCTCTTCGGCCGCAAGAACGCCCTCCTCGTCGGCCTGGCCGGCTTCGCCGCGGTGTCCGCGCTCGGGGGTGCGGCGACCAACATCGAGATGCTGCTGGTCGCCCGGGCGGCACAGGGTGTGTTCGGCGCGCTGCTCGCGCCCGCCACGCTTTCGCTGCTGACCACCACGTTCACCGACCCCAAGGAGCGCGGTCGCGCGTTCGGCGTCTTCGGGGCCATCGGTGGTGGCGGCGCGGCGGTCGGGCTGCTGCTCGGCGGCGTGCTCACCGAGTACCTCGACTGGCGCTGGTGCATGTTCGTCAACATCATCTTCGCGGTCATCGCGTTCGCCGGCAGCTCGGTCCTGCTGCGCAACCAGAAGGACGAAGGCCCGCGGCCGAAGCTCGACCTGCCGGGCACGATCACCGCGTCGGCCGGGCTGTTCGCGCTGGTCTACGGCTTCGCGAACGCCGAGTCGGACAAGTGGTCGTCGGTGTCGGTCTGGGGCTTCCTGGCCGCCGGTGTGGTGCTGCTGGGCGTGTTCGTGTGGCTGCAGCAGCGCGTCGAACACCCGCTGCTGCCGCTGCGCGTGCTGCTCGACCGGGACCGCGGCGGCTCCTACCTGGCGATGTTCCTGCTCGCCATCGGGATGTTCGCGATCTTCCTGTTCCTGACGTTCTACGTGCAGCAGAACCTGCAGTTCACGCCGATCCAGAGCGGCGTCGGGTTCCTGCCGATGGTGGCGACGCTGATGCTGTCGGCGACGACGGCGACGGCCGTGCTGCTGCCGCGGTTCGGCCCCCGGCCGCTGGTGCCGACCGGCATGGCGATCGCCGCCGCGGGCCTGTTCTGGCTGAGCGGCATCGACCTCGGCAGCACGTACGTCTCCGGGGTCCTCGGCCCGCTCCTGGTGATGGGCTTCGGCATCGGCCTGGCGATGGCGCCGGCGATGAGCGTCGCCACCTTCGGCGTCGAGGCGCACGACGCGGGTGTCGCGTCGGCGGCGGTGAACACGATGCAGCAGGTCGGCGGTTCGATCGGCACGGCGCTGCTGTCGACGCTGGCCGGCAACGCGGCGGTGGCCTACGTCGCGGGCAAGACCCCGACGCCGCAGGTGGCGGCCGAGGCGGCCATCGAGAGCTACACGACGGCGTTCACCTGGGCCGCGGTGATCTACGTGGCCGGCGCGGTGCTCAGCGGCCTGTTGCTGCGCCCGGGCGTTCCGAAGGGCGAAGCGGCGCCGGGCGCCGTGCACATGTAGGGATTCCTGGTGACGTGACCGGGCTGCCCGGTCACGTCACCAGCCCGTGCCGGTAGGCGTAGACGACCGCCTGGACGCGGTCGCGCAGGTCCAGCTTGGTGAGGATGCGCGACACGAACGTCTTCACCGTCTCCTGGCTGATGAACAGCCGCTCCGCGATCTCGCTGTTGGACAGGCCGTCCGCGAGCAGGCGCAGCACTTCCAGCTCGCGCGGGGTCAGCGGCGCGTCCGGGGCGGCGTCCGGCGCGGGCCGGATCCGGGCGCCGTACCGGCCGACCAGCCGGCGCGTCACGTCCGGGTCCAGCAGGGCCGCGCCGGTGGCCACCGTCCGGATGCCGTGCAGCAGCCGGTCCGGTGGCGCGTCCTTGAGCAGGAAGCCGCTCGCGCCCGCGCGCAACGCCTCGTAGACGTATTCGTCGAGGTTGAACGTCGTCAGCACCAGCACCTTGACCGGGTGCGGCACCCCGGCCCCGGCCAGCAGCTTGGTGGCCTCGATGCCGTCGAGCACCGGCATCCGCACGTCCATCACGACGACGTCCGGACACAGCCGCCGCGCGAGGTCGACCGCGGCCCGCCCGTCGCCGCACTCGCCGACCACCTCGAAGTCCGGCTGGGCGCCGATGATCGTCACCAGGCCGGTGCGGATCAGCATCTGGTCGTCGCAGACGAGGACCCGGATCGGCGCGCTCACGTCGGAATCCGGGCGGACACGGTGAAACCGGCGCCGTCGCGGTCCGCGCTGAAGTCGCCGCCCAGCAGGCCGACGCGCTCCCGGAGCCCGGCCAGGCCGCGGCCGCTGCCGCCGGGGGACACGCTCCCGGACCCGGCCGTGCGGACCGCCACGGCGATTTCCCGGTCGCCGTGGCGCACCTCGACCTCGGTGCGGCTGCCGCGCGCGTGTTTGAGGGCGTTCGTCAGGGCCTCCTGCACGACCCGGTAGGCCACCAGGTCGGCGCTGCCCGCCGACTCTGCGGGCGTGCCCTCCTCGGTGAACTCCACCGGCTGCCCGGCCTGGCGGGCCTGCTCCACCAAGGTGTGGAGCCCGCCCGGCGACGGCGTCTCGTGCTCGGGGTTGAGCAGGTCCAGCAGGTGCCGCAGGTCGGTGATGGCCCGCCGGCCGGTGTCGGTGATCGCGGTCAGCGTCTGGTCCAGCCGATTGGGAGCGGCGGTCAGGTAGCGGGCCGCCTCCGCCTGCACGACCATCGCCGTCACGTGGTGGGTGACGACGTCGTGGAGCTCGCGGGCGATGGTGGCGCGCTCGGCGGCCCGGGTGGCCTCGGCGACGCGGCGCCGGTGCCCGGCTTCGGCGGCGCGGGTGGTGCGCAGCCAGGCCCCGATGCCCCAGGCGAACACCAGCAGCAGGAAGAACGTCACGAACTCCGACACCGGCTCCGAGCCGAAGGGGTGGAGCACGATCGCCAGCACCAGGTACGCCGCGGAGAACGCGAGCGCGGTGGTGCGCCGGCGCCGTTCCAGATGCGCGCCCGCGCTGACCAGCGCGACGCCCAGCGCGGTCCCGGCGACCGAGTGGTAGCCGCGGAGCTGGTCGACGGCGAAGCCGAGTGCCACCAGCGTCAGGCACACGGCAGGCCACCGCCGCCGCACGGCGAGCGGGAGGCTCTCGAGGACGACCACGACGACGGCCAGCGCGTCGAAGGGCCGCGCCGGCACGCCGCCCAGCTGTGTCCCGTGGTTCTGGACCACCGGCAGGAACGAGGCCGCCAGGAACAGCAGCCCGAGCGGGAGGTCGCGGACCACGACGTCGAGCCGGCGCCACCGCGCGCGCACCGCCCGGTGATCGATCACCGGGAAAGTGTAGTGACGTCGTCGACCCGCTCGGCGCGGCGGCGCGGCACCAGGCGGCCGCGCCGGTGGGCCAGCCACAGGAACGCACACGTCGCGAGGACGCAGAACAGCACGGAGTAGAGGGAGCCTTCGGGACCGAAGTCGCCGCCGGTGATGGCCGACGGCCCCGACGTCACGGCGTCGAGCAGGCCCTGCGGGGTGCCGTTGCCGGAGACCTCCGTGCCGAAGATCCCCGCCGCGGCGAAGTTCCAGCCGAAGTGCAGGCCGATCGGGAGCCAGAGTTTGCGGGTCGCGATGTACGCGCCGGTCAGCAGGCCGCCGGCTTCGATGGCGATGGCGATCGCGCCCCACAGGCTCGCGTGCTCGTTGAACAGGTGCGAGAGGCCGAACAGCACCCCGGTGGCCACCAGGGCGATCCAGGTGCCGGTCCACTTTTCGACGAACCGGAAGAGGATGCCGCGGAACAGCAGTTCCTCCGTCACCGCGGCGGCGGCCATGAAGCCGGCGAGCCCGGCGGCGCCCGGAACCGTGCCCCAGCCCCGGATTTCGTAGTCGCCGAGGAGGGCGATGTTGGCGATGACGGCCGCGAAGAGCGCGACCCCGATCAGCGTCCCCCGGCCGAGCGCGAGCCCGGCGCCCGGGCCGGCCAGCTCGGTGACCGGGCGGTGTTCGGTCTTCCGCACCACCCACCGGTAGCCGAGTACTGCGAGCACGGCGGTCAGCCCGCCGAAGATCAGCGTGAGCCACGGATTCCCGTCGGCCAAGGCGACCGCCTGCTGCCCGACGAACGCGATCGCGGCCACGGTCAGCAGCTGCCAGACGACCCTCATGACAACCCCTTCGTCCCGGCCGCGGGGTGGTCCCGCGGCTCCACGGCGAACGCTAGGGATCCGGCGGGCGGGAATCGTCACCAGCGAGCGGACACCCGCGCGTAGCTCGCACGGGGGACACTTGAACCTCCCGGGGCCCGCGCGCCCTAATGAGGACGTGTCCGGAAACGTCGAATTCAGCGAGTACTTCGCCGCGCGGGTCCAGCGGTTCCGCCGGGTGGCGTTCGCGCTCTGCGGGGACTGGCACGCGGCCGAGGACCTGGTCCAGGCGATGTTCGTGCAGCTGTACCGGCGCTGGCGGCGGGTCCGCCCGGCCACCGTCGACGCCTACGCGCGCCGCATCCTGGTGAACCTGTTCCTGACCGGGCGCCGGGGATCCGGGCGCGAGTACGTGACGTCGTCGGTGCCGGAGCGCGAGGCGCCACCGGGCCGGGACCCGTCGTTGCGCCTGGACGTCGAACGCGCGCTGGCGGAGCTGACGCCCCGGCAGCGCGCGATGGTGGTGCTGCGGTTCCTCGAGGACCTCCCGGTGAGCGAGGTGGCGACGCTGCTGGGCGTCGCGGAGGGAACGGTCAAGTCCCAGACGGCCCGCGGGGTCGAGGCGTTGCGCACGGCCCTGCCGGCGCCGGCGGCGGAGGAGTCGTGATGGAAGACGTCCGGACCGTGTTGAAGGCGTACGTGACCGAAGGTGAGCCTCCGATCGGCTTGTCCGGGGAGGCAGTGCTGGCGGCGGCCCGCCGGGCGCGCCGGCAGCACCTGGTCACCGGCGCGGTGGCGGTCTGCGTCGTCGTGCTGGCCCTCGCGCTGGCGGTGGTCGTGCTGCCCCGCAAGGCCGAGGTCGCGAGCCCGCCGTGCCCGGGCGCCACGGACACCCGGGCGGCGCTGGTCGAGCGGCTGAGCTGCCTGGTGGGGCGGGCGGTGCGCGCGATGCTGCCGCCGGAGGCGCAGATCTCGCGGCTGACGATCCCCGGCGAGACCCCGCCGGCGGACCCGTTCCACCTGATCGCCGACCCGGCCGGCGACGCCCCCGGCGAGGCGCTGTTCCACCTGGGCGTCCGGGTGACCGACGCCCGCGGCACCGGCTCGGTGTACGTCCTCATCCTGCCCGGCGGCGGGGGCGGCCCGAAGTGCGGTGACCCGGAGCAGGTCGGCTGCCGCACGGAAACCACCCCGCGGGGCCTGCTGTGGCTGTCGACCCTGCGCTCGGGTGACGTCGTGACCAACCGGGTCGGCTTGGCCGCGCCGAACGCGCACGTGCAGTTCTGGTCGGACAACAGCGGCGTGCTGGCGCGCACGGGCGTCCGGTTGCCGAAGCAGCGCCCGGAGCCGACGCTGACCCTCGACCAGGTGCGGCAGCTGGCACTGACGCCGGGCCTGGACCTCTGACTCAGGGGACCAGCGCGACGAAGCCGAGGCCGGTCGTGCGTTCGGCCACGTCGAGGGCGGCCGCCGGGTTCGCCAGGCCGGTCGGCACGAGCTCGACCGCCGAGAGGTCCAGCAGCCCGGAGCGGACCAGGTTCCACACCGTCGTCACCGTCTCCGGATCGCTCATCCACGAGCCGCGCACGGTGAGGCGCCGGTGCATCAGGTCGCCGTACGGGATGGGGAGGTCCTGGCGCACGCCGCCGACGAGCACCAGGGTGCCGCGCACCCGCAGGCTGTCGTAGGCGGCCATCGTCGCGTCGGCCGACGGCGTGGCGCCGAGCGTGTCGACGGCGACGTCCACCGGGCCGATGCCGGCCGCGTCCGCCGCCCGGTCGCCGGTCAGCCGGTGGGTGCGCACGCGCGGATCGAGCTTGGCCAGCCGGTCGAGGGCGGCCTCGTTGCGGCCCACGGCCGTCACCGTCGCCGCGCCTTCCGCCAGCGCGGTCAGCACCGCCGCGCCGCCCAGCTGCCCGGTCGCCCCGACCACCACGACGTCGCGGCCGGCGAGCGGGCCCGCCGCGTGCACGCCTGACGCGGCGATGCAGAGCCACGGCAGGAACGCCAGGCGGGCCGGCTCCGGGTAGCTGTCCGCCCCGGGCAGCTTGACCAGGGTTTCCTTGGCGCACAAGGCTTTCTCCGCGAAGACGCCGTCACGCCACACCGTGCGCATGCGGTCCGTCCGCGCGCTGCCCGCGCCGGAGCCGCCCAGGCCGACCCAGCCCACCAGGATCTCGTCGCCGTCGCCCGCGTCGAGCAGGGCGGTGTCCAGCACGAGGTCGCCCGGCGCGACGTGGAACACGTCCGGCGCGACGTCGAGCACCCGCCCGACGCAGGACGGCCCCAGCACCAGGGGCACCGGCAGGCCGCCGCGATTCCCCTGCACGACGGCCCTGGTGTACGCCGGGACGTGCGCGGCGAGCACCTCCACGAGCACGCCGCCGCCGTTCAGCGTGGGCTCCGGCACTTCTTCGAGGCGGACGTCTTGTTCGGTCGCGATCCAAGCTTGCATGACCCCAGCTTGGCGGCGCGCTAAGCTGGTATCCAGAATCGCGTTATTCTGGTATTGGAGGTCCCAGGGTGAGCACCGAGCTGGGCGCGTTCCTCCGCAGCCGCCGCGAGCGGCTGACCCCGGCCGACGCCGGCCTGCCCGCCACCGGCCGCCGCCGCACGCCGGGGCTGCGCCGCGAGGAGCTGGCCCTGCTGGCCGGCATCAGCGCCACCTGGCTCACCTACCTCGAGCAGGGCCGTGACGTGCGGCCGTCCGGCCAGGTGCTCGACGCGCTGGCCCGCGCGCTGCGGCTCACCGGCGCCGAGCAGGAGCACCTGCACCGCCTCGCCGGCCGCGGGGATGCGCCGGGGGAGAGCTTCCCGGAGGAGGCCGCGCCCGAGGTCGCGGGCGTCCCGGCGTTGCTGGGCGGCAATCCCGCGTACGTCACCGGGATCTGTTACGACGTCCTCGCGGTCAACGACGCCGCCGAGGAGCTGTTCCGCGGCATCGGGCCGGGCGGCAACGTCGTGCGCTGGCTGTTCACCGAGCCGGCCGCCCGCGAGGTCCTGGTCGACTGGGCGCAGGAAGCCCGCGGAGTCCTGGCCCGGCTGCGGGCGATCGCCGGCCGCCACCCGGACCACCCCCGGGTGACCCGGCTGGTGGCCGAGCTGACCGAGGCCAGCCCCGAGGTCCGCGCGTGGTGGCCGCAGTACGACGTCCAGTTCAGCCACGCGGGCCGCAAACGTCTGCGGCACCCGCGCCTGGGCGAGATCACCGTGCCGCACGCCGCGTTCCACGTCGCCGAGCGGCCCGAGCAGACGCTGGTGGTCTACCACCTAGTGGTGCCGTGACCGCAGCCGCTCGATGACCTCGTCGTCCCAGCGATGGGTCCGGATCAGCCGGTACCGCTCCGCCGCCACCCACATGTACGCCTCGGCGTCCGTGCGGTCGCCGATCAGCCCCGCCTGCCGCAGCATCCCCACCACCGGGACGAACTCTTCCTCGAACCAGCGCTGCGCAACGCTCGCCCGGTCGCAGAACCTGCCTTCGTCCTGCATCAGCCGGAAGCCCCACGCCTCCACGTGCTCGCCCAGCCGCGCGTAGTCCCACGGGTCCGACACGATCACCGACGCCCGCGCGTGGCCGGTCAGGGGAACGCGTTCCAGGAACAGCCGGCGGTAGTCCTTGACGATCAGGTCGCCGCGGTGGCGGATGCCGCCCGGGTCCAGTTTGGTGCGGACCGCCGTCACCGAAGCCTCTATTGTGGACAGTCCCTGCGCGATCGCCACCGAAACGCGGTGGTGGCCGTCGATGATGAAGTGCAGCTCCCCCACCCGGTAGACCTCGATCGGCGGGATCTCCTCGCCGCGGCGGGCGGCCAGGGCCAGGCGTTCCCAGCGCTCGCGGACGCGGGCCGACGTCGGGCGGAAGCGGCGGTCGAAGTCGCGGCTGCGGTCGACCGTGCCCACGATCGACTCCAGCTTGATCACCCGCAGCCCGATCCGGTGCTCGCCGAGGTAGCCGAGCGCCTCCACCACCTCGTGGAACGGCAGCATGATGTTGACGTCGTCGGGCTCCCGGCGCAGCCACGTCGAAAGCCGCGAGAGCACCTGGCCGCGGCGGGCGCGGAGGAAGTCGTTCTCCGCGTCCGCGCGGGGGAATCCCGTCTCTTTCATCAGAACTCCATGATCCGGTGGCCCACCACGTTGCGGATCCGCGTCGTGCCGACCACCCGGTCCGGCACCGGCTCGCCGTGCGGGTGGATGTGGCCGTGCAGCAGCCACTTCGGGCGCAGCGCTTCGATCGTGCGGTGCAGGCACGCGAACCCGCGGTGCGGCGGGTCGGCCCGGTCGCCCAGGTTCAGCGGCGGCGAATGCGTCAGCAGGACGTCGACGTCGCGCCCGTCGCGCCACCGCCGGAAGCGGGCGCGCCGGACCAGCCCGCGGGCCCGCCGCGCCTGCTGGCGCTGCGTCCACTGGTTCGGGCCTTCGTTGTAGCGGATCGAGCCGCCGAGCCCGGCGAACCGCAGGCCGGCGACGTCGACGAGGCGCCCGTCGGCGTTGATGCCGCCCGCCGGGCCGGGCCAGACCGTGGGGAAGCCGTCCTTCATGGACAGCCCGCCGTAGCGCGTGTAGCCGCTCAGGTCGGGGTCGTGGTTGCCGGGCACGAACACACACGGCACGTCGAGCGCGCTCGCCAGGAACGCCAGGTAGTCGTACGGCAGGTCGCCGGCGCCGATGACCAGGTCGACGGAGTGGCTGCGGACCGCGTCGGTCCACAACCGCTCGTCGACCTCGTCGGAGACGACCAGCGCTTTCGGCATGCGCCCAGGGTACGACGCCTCGGCGCTACTTCATCCCGTGCGCGAACCCGGGGTCGGCGACGATGACGAAAGTGATGACGACGATCCACAGCACGCTGAGCGCGAGCGCCCAGAACTTCAAGTTGGACAGCAACCTGGACATGACAGTTCTCCGAAGGAAATCCGGTGGGGAAAGGGACTCAGAGCCAGCCGTTCTTCCGGAATATTCGGTACAGCAACAGGCAGATCGCCAGGATCACGCTGATCACCAGCGGGTACCCGAACTTCCAGTGCAGTTCGGGCAGGTAGTCGAAGTTCATCCCGTAGATGCCCGCGATCATCGTCGGCACGGTGATGATCGCCGCCCACGACGTGATCTTGCGCATATCGGTGTTCTGCTGCAGCGAAATCTTCGCGACGGTCGCGTCGACCAGGGTGGACAGCAGTTCGTCGAACGCCGCGACCCGCTCGGACACGGTGGTGAGGTGGTCGGCGACGTCGCGGAAGTACGAGCGGACGTCGTCCGGCACCAGCCGCGTGTAGCCCTCGGCCAGCCGCTGGACCGGCGTCGCCAGGGGCATCACCGCGCGGCGCAGCTCGAGGACCTCCCGCTTCATCAGGTAGATCTGCTCGGCGCTGACCTGCGAGCGGGGCGCGAAGACCTGCGCCTCCATGACGTCGATGTCGGTCTCGATCCGGCCGGTGACGTCGAGGTAGTGGTCGACGACGTGGTCGGCGATCGCGTGCACGACCGCGGACGGGCCCAGCTTCAGCCGCTCCGGGTCCTCGTCCAGTTCCCGCCGCAGCCGCGCCAGTCCCGAGTGGTTCCCGTGCCGGACCGTGATCACGAAGTCGCGGCCGAGGAACACCATCAGCTCACCGGTTTCGACGATCTCGTTCGCCGTGGTGGGGGACTCGTGTTCGACGTACCGGACGGTCTTGACCACCAGGAACAGCGTGTCGTCGTAGCGCTCCAGCTTCGGCCGCTGGTGCGCTTCGAGCGCGTCCTCGACCGCCAGCTCGTGCAGCCCGAACGTGTCCGCGACGCCCTGGATCTGCTGGGCGTCCGGCTCGTGCAGGCCGATCCAGACGAACCCCTCGTGCCGCTTCCGGACCTCCTTGATCGCCTCGGAGTGGGTCCAGCGGCCGGGCAGGCGCTCACCGCCGACGTACACCGCGCAGTCGACGACGTACGCGGACAGCGGCACCGGAACCGGGCGCACGGGAACGGTGCCCTTGTTGCCGCGGCCGCGCAGGCCGCCGAGGGAGGGGATGGCAGGCATGGGATCTCCTGGTGTCGTGCGTGGTCGTGCGAGACGACGGACCAGGGGCGGAAAAGACGTCCGCCCGGCGACACACCAGCGTTCCCGGGGTGAAAAGGCCTACCAGGAGATGAGCCGGCCGGCCGGTGAGGTGGGAACGCTGGGACTACTAGGGAGCGGACTATCGCCACTACTCATCGAGTTCCTCACCTCCTTCGGGCCGGGGGCAACAGTGGTGGGGCTCGCGTTGACGCGCGAACACCGATGGTTGAGGGTACTCCTCACTACTGATGCGTGTCGGACCAGGCTCACGCGGTGTTACGCGACAGGGAGATGACGAGTGCAGTTCGGTCGGTACTACGAGGAGTTCGAGGTCGGTGCGGTCTACAAGCACTGGCCGGGCAAAACGGTCACCGAATACGACGACCACCTGTTCTGCCTGATCACCATGAACCACCACCCGCTGCACCTGGACGCGCACTACGCCGGGGAGACCACCGACTTCGGCAAGAACGTCGTGGTCGGGAACTACGTCTACTCGCTGCTGCTCGGGATGTCGGTGCCGGACGTCTCCGGCAAGGCGATCGCGAACCTCGAGGTCGAGTCGCTCAAGCACGTGAAGCCGACCTTCCACGGCGACACGATCTACGGCGAGACCGAGGTGCTCGACAAGACGCCGTCGAAGTCCAAGGACGACCGCGGCGTGGTGTACGTCGAGACGCGCGGTTACAAGCAGGACGGCCTGATCGTGTGCACTTTCCGGCGGAAGGTGATGGTGCCGAAGCGGTCGTACGGGGAGACTCGGGGCGGGGAGCAGCCGGGCCGGCCGGTGCCGCACGAATGAGGCTCTGATGGACCTGGACGGGATCAAGGGAGTACTCCGCACGTTCGCGGAAGTCGAGGCCCGCGGGGTCTCGCCGCTGTACGAGCACCTGGCGCTGCAGGCGGCGGCGGACGACGACGTGGCGGGTCTGCTGTCGGGTGCTCGCGACGGCGAGGTGCGCGGGACGCTGCTGATGGCGGTCGCGCACCGGCTGGTGCAGGCCGACCCGATCCACCCGCTCTCGCGGTACTACCCGTCGCTGGGCGGGTTCGACGGCGTCGACTCCGACACGTGGCCGCTGTTCCGGTCGTTCCTGCTGGAGCGGGCCGACAAGGCGCGCGCGTTGGTCGCGTCGCGGTACACGCAGACGAACGAGGTCCGCCGGGCGGCGTTGCTGTACCCGGGCGTGGCGCGGGCGGCCCGCGAGGCGGGCGGGAAGGTCTCGCTGCTGGAGGTCGGCTGCAGCGCGGGGCTGCTGCTCGGGCTGGACCGCTTCGGCTACCGCTACCAGTGCGACGGCGGCGACCAGCTGACGGCGGGGCCGACGAAGGCGGCGGTCGGGCTGCACTGCGCGCTGGACCTGGCCCCGGGCGCGGTGGTGCCGAAGCTGCCGAAGAAGCTGGCGCTGCTCGACCGCGCGGGCCTCGACCGGGCACCGGTGGACCTGTCGGACGAAGACGAGCTGGCCTGGCTGGAGGCGTGCGTCTGGGCGGACCAGCCGGACCGCATCCGGCTCCTGCGCACGGCGGCGGCCGAGCAGGCGCGCCACCGGCCGCGGTTGATCCCCGGCGACGGCGTCGACGACCTGGCCTCGGCGGCTGCGTCGCTGGAGGGGCCGCTGGTGGTGCTGACCAGCCACGCCCTCGCGTACTTCCCGGCTCCGCGGCGGGCCGCGTTCGTTTCGGCGTTGGCGGAGCTGGCTGCTTCGCGGCCGGTGTGGTGGGTCTCCGAGGAGTTCTACGGCGCGGGGCTGGAGCAGGTGCTGCCGGGCCGCGAGGACCTTTCGGGCGCGGACGGGCTCGCGACGCTGGGCGTCGTGCGCTGGGAGGACGGCAAGGCCGAGGCGCACGCGCTGGCCCGGACCGCGCCGCACGGGCAGCGGATGACCTGGCTGCCGCTGTAGTCGCCTTGGTGAGTGGCTTGGGCTGCCTGCAGTCGCCTTGGTGAGTGGTCGGGGTGCCCACCGTCGCCTTGGTGAGTTGCTTGGGTGCCCGCCACCCCGAAGCCTGATTGTGACTACGGCCGGTGGTACCGCGTCAAGGCGGGAAAGCGTGCCTTGACCCGGCACCACCGGCCGTGTTCTGGCTTCGGATCGGGGTGGCGGGGCGGGTCTGGGTGGGGTGCCGGTTTGGGCGTCCGCGTTGCGGTGGGTGGGTGCAAGAGCACTCCGGCTTTGCCGGAGTCCTGCCGAGTGCTGGCGGGGGATACTTCCCCGGTTTCAGGCCCTCGGCAATGCCCCCCACTCACGCAGCGTCACATAAAGCAGCTCCACCAGCTCCCCAGCCGCCTCCAGGTCGGCAAGGTCTGCCGCATCGGACCAACGCACCTCCGACGCGTCATCACCAGCCGTGAGATTTCCGCCCTCGACCTCGCAGGCGTAGTCGTAAATCTCGTACCGTCCCCGCCGCACGGAACCGACCAGTGTGCCCGGAATCACGTCCAGTCCGGTCTCCTCCGAAAGCTCTCGGACCACGGCCTCTTTGTCCGTTTCGCCCGGTTCGACTCGGCCGCCCGGAAGCGACCATTGCCCCGAACCGGGGTCATTCACACGCCGGATGAGCAGCAAACGGCCGTACGGGTCGAACACGATCCCGCCGACGCAGCGGATCGTGGTGCTGGTGAGGCCCTCCATGTCCCGAAGGGTAGACGCAGCCGAGGTGAAAACGGCTGTCCTGTACACGGAGAGTAGCCATACGGTACACTTCGGACCGCGTGCTGACCCAAGCGCGGGACTTTCCTCCCCTGCGCCTGTTCGGTGCGGTACAACGTAGAAACTGCTGTTGTCCGGTGTCACCGTAAGAGACGGGATTTGATCGCGGTGAACGTGAAGAAGATTGCGGGCCTCGCCGGTATCGCGTTGGTGCTGTTCTTCGTCATCGCCCAGCCTGGGCAGGCCGCCGGCCTCGTCGGCAACATCATCGACTTCCTGCGCAGCTCGGCCGAATCGGTGATCACCTTCGTCAGCAACGTGTTCAAGGGCTGATCGCGGGGTTACCCTCGAACCATGTTCGCGCCACGCGACCCCGACGAGTACCTCCTCGACACCGAGCGGCGGGTCATCCGGATCCGCCGCCACTGGGCGGTGCTCCTGTGGGACACCTTCGAGGCGGCCGCGCTGCTGGCCGTCTGCGTGCTGGTGTCCTACCTGCTGCCGCCGGCGCTGTACATCGGCCAGAACATCCTCTGGTACGTCGCGCTGCTCGTCGTCCTGCGGTTCGCCTACGTGGTGATGGAGTGGTGGGTCGAGCGCCTGGTGGTCACCGACAAGCGGTTCGTCATGACCACCGGGGTGTTCACCACCAAGGTGCTGATGATGCCGATCAGCAAGGTCACCGACCTGAGCTACGTCCGCACCGCCACCGGCCGCATGATGGGCTACGGCACGATGGTGGTCGAGTCCGCCGGTCAGATCCAGGCGCTGAACAAGATCGACTTCCTGCCGCGCCCCGAAGAGTTCTACGACACGATCTCGGAGCTCGTCTTCGGCGACAAGCAGAAGCAGGCCGAACGCTTCTCCATGATCAAGGCCCAGCGGGCCGCGCGGGGCAAGAAGCCGGTCGGCTGACAGTCCCGCTTCGCGTGTGACGCAGCGCATCGTCGACAATGGACGCGATGCGCATCGACCTGCACGCCCACTCCACCGCTTCCGACGGCACCGACACGCCGGCCGGGCTCGTCGCCGCGGCCGCGAAAGCCGGGCTCGACGTCGTCGCGATCACCGACCACGACACCACCGCGGGCTGGGCGCCCGCCTCCGAAGCGGTGTCACCCGGCCTCACGCTGGTCCCCGGCGCCGAGCTCTCCACGGTGTCGACCGACCCCGAGACGGGCCGCCAGATCAGCGTCCACCTGCTGGCCTACCTCTTCGACCCGACGTCGGAGCCGGTCGTCACCGAGCAGACCCGGCTGCGGCTCGAGCGCCGCACGCGGCTGCGCCGGATGGCCGAGCGGATGGCCGCCGACGGCCTCCCGATCGACATCGACGAGATCTTCGGCCTGCTGCCCGAGGACTCCCCGCCCGGCCGCCCCCACCTGGCCCAGGCGCTGGTCCGGGCCGGGCTGGTCAAGTCCGTCGACGAGGCCTTCGCCGACTACCTCAGCCCCCGCCGCGGCTACTACGTCGCCCGCCGGGACACGCCGGTCGAGGAAGCCATCGACATGATCGCCGCGGCCGGCGGGGTCACGGTCGTCGCGCACCCCTTCGCCTTCAGCCGCGGCGCCACCATCAGCGAGGACACCCTCGCCGGATTGGCCGCGCGCGGGCTCACCGGCGTCGAGGCCGACCACCCGAACCACGACACGGCGACCCGGGCCCGCGTCCGCGAGCTGGCCGCCGAGCTCGGGCTCGTCTTCACCGGATCCAGCGACTACCACGGCACGAACAAGACGATCAAGCTCGGTGAGTGCACCACTGACCCCGGGCAGTTCGAGGAGCTGGCTTCGCGCGCGACGGGGTTCCAGGTCGTGAAGGGCTGACATGGCGTTCGCCGACTTCTTCGACGCGAAGCTCTTCATGAGCGCGACGATCACCTTGATCGTCATCATGGACCCGCCCGGCACCGTGCCGGTGTTCCTCAGCCTCGTCGGGCGCAAGCCGATGGCGACCCGGGCGCGCGCCGCCCGGCAGGCCGTCCTGGTGTCGCTGCTGGTCATCAGCCTGTTCGCGATCGCGGGGCAGGCGATCCTGGCCTACCTCGGCATCGGCATCCCCGCGCTGCAGGGTGCGGGCGGGCTGCTGCTCCTGCTGATCGCGCTGCAACTGCTGACCAGCAACGGCCACGAGCCCGAAGCGGCGGCCGACGACGTCAACGTCGCGCTGGTGCCGCTCGGCACGCCGCTGCTGGCCGGGCCCGGCGCGATCGCCGCGACCATCGTGTTCGTCCGGCAGGCGGACGGGCACCTCGGCGCGTACATCGCCCTGGCGCTGGCGATCGTCACCGTGCACTTGGTGATCTACCTCTGCATGCGCTACTCCGGCCTCGTCATCCGGCTGATCAAGGAAAGCGGCATCACGCTGCTGGCCAAGGTGGCCGGCCTGCTGCTCGCGGCCATCGCCGTGGAGCTCGTCGCGAACTCCGTGCGCGGGTTCATCTCCGGCGCCGGCTGAGGCCGCCACCCGGGTTGTCCTGCCGGACAGGATGCGCCCGGTGCGTTGACATCGTTGGCACCGCTCCCGCAGCCTGAACCTCAGCTCAGCGTTTGAAACGATTCAACGCCCTTGCGGAGGCCTCGATGAAGTGGCTCAGAGCAGTCCTGCCGGTCACGGTGCTGGTGGCGAGCGGCGTGGTCGCCGTGCCCGCCGACGCGGCGCCGGGCTGGCAGAAGTACGTCGTCGCACCGTCGAGCCGGGACGTCCGCCCGGTGCAGGTGCTGTCCACCACCGGAGACGTCACCAACCCGAACGGCCTGCTCGGGCGCGGGGTGGCGACGTTCAAGAGGCAGGCGCCGCCGTCGAAGCCGGTCTGGCCGTCGGGCACCACCGCGGCCGCGTCGTCGTTCCACGCGCCGAACAACGGCGGGAACGGGCAGCCCCGGACGTACGACCCCGGCAACGCCGTCGACGGCAACACCGAGACGTTCTGGAACGACGACACGATCGGCGCCTACCCCGACGTCCTGACGATCACCGCGGGTGCGCCGGTCGCGCTGCCCGGGGTCACCGTGCTGTCCAATGTGGACGGCGTGCCGCAGGACTTCACGGTCGAGGTGCTGGACGCCGGCGCGTGGCGGACGGCCGCCACGGTCAGCGGCAACACGGCCGTGCAGCGCGCGGTCACCTTCGACCGGCCGGTGACGACCGCGCAGGTCCGGATCACCGTGACCAAGGACCAGAACACCCCTTCGGGCGAGTTCAGCCGCGTCGCCGAGGTGTGGCCCGGCGTGGTCGCCGACCCGCCGGTGCCGACCGCCGTCGTCGACTTCGGCAAGGTCGTGGCCGGCTACCCGAAGATCGCGTTCGCGGGCGCGTCGGCGAACCGGCCGGGCGTCCGGCTGGCGTTCTCGGAAACCCTGCAGTACCTCGGCGAACGCTCCGACTTCACCCGCTCGGACTTCTCCGGCGGGCCGGGCACCGACCAGTTCGCCGTGCCCGCGACGCCGACGGTGTGGCGGGACACCAAGGGCTGCGCGTCGGGCACGCAGGTGTGCGCGGACGGCCTGCACGGCTTCCGCTACCTGCGGATCAGCCTCGACGCGCTGGCGTCGGACGCGCCGCTGGCCCAGCCGTCCGGTGAGGTGCGCATCGGCGGCGTCTCGCTCGACTTCACGCCGTTCCTCGGCACGCCGTCGACCTACCGCGGCTGGTTCGAGTCGTCCGACGAAGACCTGAACCGCTACTGGTACGCGGCTTCCTACACGAACGAGCTGGGCATGGACATCTTCCGCGAGTCCGATGTGGACCCTCGCGGCGCGTTCTCGCCTTCGCTGGACGGGAAGCTGGTGCTGCACGACGGCGCGAAGCGCGACCGCGATCCGTACGTCGGCGACGTCGCGGTCTCCGGTCTCACGCAGTACCTGACGCACCAGGACGGCACGGCGGCTCGGAACGTGCTCGCCGATCTGGCCGACCACCAGCGCGCGGACGGCTGGATCCCACCCGCGTCGATCAACAACTACACGTTGCCGCTGTTCGACTATCCGCTCTGGTGGGTGACGTCGAGCTGGGACTACGTGCTCTACACGGGCGACACCGCGTACGCGAACTCGTACTACTCGCACCTCGTGAAGACGCTCGACAGCTGGTACCCGTCAGTCACCGATTCGCGCGGGTTGCTCTCGAAGGGGCTCAACGGCACCGGCGGTTACGGCGACTACGCGTTCCTGCCGCGTACGGGCGAAGTGACGTACTACAACGCGTTGTACGTCCGGGCGCTTCAGGGCGCCGCCGGTCTGGCGCGCGCGACGGGGCACCCGGCCGACGCGCAGCGGTGGCTTTCGCGCGCTTCGGACGTCTCGGCGGCGGTGAACCAGTACCTGTGGGATCCGGCGGCGGGCGCGTACCTCGACTCGGCGACGGGCGCGGTGCGGCACGGGCAGGACGGCAACAGCCACGCTGTGCTGGCAGGCATCGCTTCGCCCGCGCAGGCCACTTCGGCACTGGCGCGGCTCGCGGCGGGCGCATTGCCGTACGGGAACCCGTTCATGGACAACGACACTCTGGTCGGTGACGGCACGAAGCGCGTGTACGCGTTCACGTCGTTCCCCGAGCTGCAGGCGCGGTTCCGGACTGGGCAGACGGCGTCGGCGATCGACCAGATCAAGCGGATGTACGGCTGGATGGCCACGCACGACCCGGGCATCACGGCGTGGGAGGGCATCGGCGAAGGCGGCTCGCACTACGAGCAGGGGTACACGTCGGCCGCGCACGGCTGGTCGACCGGCGTCGTACCGGTGCTGACGAACGAGCTGCTGGGCGTCTCGCCGACGTCGCCGGGCTTCGCGACCTGGACGGTTTCGCCGCACCCAGGTTCGGTTTCGTGGGCGCGAGGGGCGGTGCCGACGCCGAAGGGCGCGTTGTCGGCTTCGTGGTCTCAGCAGGGTTCGGTGTTTTCGCTGACGGTGACCGCGCCGCGGGGGACTTCGGGCTCGCTGGTGGTGCCTTCGGGGCGGCTGGTGCTGCTGGACGGGCGTCCGCTGCGCGCGGCGGGTCCGCTGACGGTTTCCGGTGGGACGCACACGGTGCTCGTCGTGCGGTGACCCGGCTTTCCGCGCGGGGCGGCTCGCCCCGCGGCTCGCCCCGCGCGGAAAGTGTCGGTGGTGGTGCGTAGCGTGGGCGTCGTGAAGGAGCAGATGGGCTTCGACTTCGGCGTGGCGCAACCGGTGCGGCTCACGAAGGTCTCGCCGGCGCGGCTGGCGACCTTCGACGATTGCCCGCGCCGGTACCGCCTCGCGTACCTCGAACGGCCGACCCCGCAGCGCACCGGGCCGTGGGCGCACAGCACGCTGGGCGCGGTGGTGCACAACGCGCTGCGGGCGTTGTTCGACCTGCCGGTGCTCAAGCGGGTGCCGCAGCGGGCGGTGGCGCTGGTGGCGGAGTTCTGGAAGGACGCGGGCTTCGAGAGCGAAGAGCAGGCGGCGCGGTACCGGGCGCGGGCGAAGGGCTGGGTGGCGGAGTACGTCGAGGACAACGACGTCTCGCACGACCCGGTCGGGCTGGAGCGCTGGGTGTCGGCACCGGTGTCCGGCACGCCGGGGGAGCGGCCGTCGATGATCATCGAGGGGCGCGCGGACCGGATCGACGCGCGCGCCGGGGAATTGGTGATCGTGGACTACAAGACGGGCCGCCGCCCGCCGGACGAGTACGAGGCGAGGGCCTCACAAGCGCTTGCGCTGTATGCGGTGGCGGCGGCGAGGACGTTGCGCATGCCGTGCACGACGGTGGAGCTGCACCACGTCCCGACGGGCACGATCGCGGCGGCGGAGCACACCCCGGAGAGCTTGCAGAGGCACTTGCAGAGGGCGGAGGAGACCGCGGGCGACCTGAGGCTGGCCACGGATACCCTGGACGCGGGCGGCGACGGTGAGGTGCTGTTCCCGGCCCGCCCGGACCGAAGGTGCGCATGGTGCGACTTCAGGCCGAGCTGCGCGGCAGGCCAGGAAGCAGCCCCGGCGGCGCAGCCCTGGGACCTGCTCGCGCCCTGAACGGGAGGGAACGTTGGCTTCACCGGACACCGACGAACTGGCAACAGTGCCGCTGCCGGCCGGGGAACCCGCAGCCGAGCAGGTGGCGGGCCGCGAAGCCACTCGGCCTGCCGGACCGGCGGCCGCGCGCGGCGCGGCGGCCGAGGCGCCGGTGGCTGGGCGGGCTGCGGCCGAGGCGCCGACCGTGCCGGGTCCGGTGCCGCCGATGCGGGCCGAGCCTGCCGAGCGGGCGGCCGTGCGCGGCGCGGCAGCCGAGGCGCCGGTGGCTGGGCGGGCTGAGGCGCCGACCGAGCCGCAGGAGCGGGTCGAGCCGGAGCGGTTCGAGCCCTCTCCGGAGGCCGAGGAGAGCGCCCCCGCCGAGGCCGCGAAAGACCGTGGGCGCTGGTGGCGTGGTTTCACCGGCTCGCTGGCGGCCGGGCTCGCGGTCCTCGCCGTCGGGGTGCTCGTCGTCGGGATCATCTGCCTGTTCACCGGCGCGCCCGGCCCCGGCGCGACCCTGCTGATCGGTCACCCGATCGCGGCGGTGCTGGCCCTGCTCGCTCAGCGGGTCGCCGACCGCCGCAACGGGCCTCCCGCCGTGGGAGCCGGGCTCGCAGTCGTGCTCTTCACGGTCTCCGCCATCACCATGTTCTGGCTCGCCTGATCAGGCGGGCTACTTCAGGGCGGTGAGGGCCGGGCCGCGCTGTTCCAGCAGGACCGGGCCGGCCGCGCCCAGGCGGACCACTCCCTGGTAGCCGCGGCGGTCGACGCCGACCGTGCGGATTGTCGAGCCGTCCGTTTCGTTCAGCACCGCCAAGCCGCCCTTGATCGGGACCACCAGTTGCTGGGCGAACGTGATTCCCGGCCCCGAGGCGCTGGTCAACGTCCAGCGCGGTGACAGGTCGTCGCGGGACAGGGCGACCAGCTTCGAGCCGCTGAACCAGTACATGTTCGCCGCCGTCTGGGTGGTGGCTTCGACGCCCGAGGGCGGGTCGGCCGCCAGGTCGCCCGGTGGGACGTCCAGCGGGTACGCCGCTCGCTGGGTGCCGTCGCCGTTGTAGACCACCAGGAGCTTCTGGTCCGGCAGCACCACCGCCGTCAGGTCGCCCGACATCGCGATCACGCGGGCCCTCTTGCCCGCCAGCACCGAACTGAAGCCGACCTGCGGCTCGTCGTCCTTCTCCGGGGCCGCCTTGTACACCGTCAGCCGGTCCGCCGGGTCGCCCGGGCAGCGCTCGATCACGCCGATCTTGCCCGAGCCCGCCGCGACCGTTCCGTACGTGCAGCCCGTTCGCGGCTGCTTGCCCGCGTTGACCAGCGCCGGGACCTGGCCGTACTCCGCGCTCTGCACCAGGTCGTCGCGCCAGGTGGTGAGGAGTTTCTTGCCCGTCGCCGTGACGTGGGAGCCGTCGTCGACCAGCTGGGTGCCCAGCTCCGCGTTGCCGTTGCGCTGGGCCGTGATGCGGCCCGTGCCCGGGTCCAGCTGGGTGACCTCGCTGCACCCCATCGACTTCGCATAGACGGCGTTCAACCGCCCCCACACCTGGTCCAGCGTGCACAACGGCAGGTCACGCGTGTAGTGCCAGCGGATCTGCCCGGTCAGCGGGTCGCGCACAGCGACCTCGCCGCCGTTCGCGGTGGCCACCGACTCGCCGGCCACGACCGGGACCGGGGTCGCGCCGCTCGGGGCGCTCCAGATCTCCGCCATCGACCCCGGGACCTTGTCCGGGACCGCGGGCAGCGCCGGGGGCGGCGCCGCCTCGGTCCGGTCGGTGGCCGCGCTGTCGCTCGTCACGCCGATGATCAGCGCGACCGCGAGCACGGCCACCGCGATCAGCGCGGCGGCCACCCGGTCCCGCCCGCGGTTCCAAGGCGAACGACGCGCCTTGACCCGCGCGGCGGGCGGAGTGCTCTCGGGAGTGTCCTCGAGTACGTCCTCGGACCCGAAGTCCGCCTTCTCGACGTCGCTCACGTACCCGAACCCCCGATGGAGAAGCCTCAGTCTGCCGACGCAGGTGTATCAGACGTCGCGGCCGGGCGGCGACGGCGGCGCCGTCGAGCCGGGCGCTCGGCGTTCTCGCCGGCTTCCTTTTCGACGGCCGGGCCGGTCGCCTCCGGGGCGTTTCCGCTGCGGGTGCGGCGGCGGGTCCGGGTGCGGCCCTCCGCCAAAGCGGGAGCCTCGTCCGAGGAAGCAGCGGCGGCAGCGGCGTTGTCCGCGGCCTCGATCGCCTCGGCCGCCCGCGAGCCGCCGCGGGTCCGCTTGCGCGGGGCCCGGGTGCGCTTGCGCGGGGCGTCCTCCGAGGCGGCTTCGCCCCGACGACGGCCGCGCTTCTTGCCGCCCAGGTCCTCTTCTTCCTCGGCCGCCAGGCCCGCGCGGGTGCGCTTGGCCAGCGGCAGCCGCCCGGTGGTGCCCTCCGGGATGCCCAGGTCCTCGTACAGGTGCTTCGACGACGAGTACGTCTCCACCGGCTCCGGCATGTCCAGGCCGAGGGTGTCGGAGATCAGCTTCCAGCGCGGCTCCTCGTCCCAGTCGACGAGGGTGATCGCGACGCCGGTGCGCCCGGCGCGGCCGGTGCGGCCGATCCGGTGGACGTAGGTCTTCTCGTCCTCCGGGCACTGGTAGTTGATCACGTGCGTGACGTCGTCGATGTCGATGCCGCGGGCGGCGACGTCGGTCGCGACCAGCACGTCGACCTTGCCGGAGCGGAACGCGCGCAGCGCCTGCTCGCGGGCGCCCTGGCCCAGGTCACCGTGCACGGCGGCGGCGGCGAAACCGCGCTCGACCAGGTCGTCGGCCACCTTCTGCGCGGTGCGCTTGGTGCGGCTGAAGATCATCGTGAGGCCGCGGCCTTCGGCCTGCAGCGCCCGGGCGATGACCTCGGGCTTGTCCATCGAGTGCGCCCGGTAGACGAACTGGGTGGTGCGCTCGTGGACCGCGCCGGCGTCGTTCTCCTCGGCGCGGATGTGCGTCGGCTGGTTCAGGAACGTGCGGGCCAGCGTGATGATCGGGCCGGGCATGGTGGCCGAGAACAGCATGGTCTGCCGCTCGTCCGGCACCATCCGCAGGATGCGCTCGATGTCGGGCAGGAAGCCCAGGTCGAGCATCTCGTCGGCCTCGTCGAGCACCAGGCCGCGGACCTTGCCCAGCACCAGGTGCTGCTGCTCGGCCAGGTCGAGCAGCCGGCCCGGGGTGCCGATCACGACGTCGACGCCCTTGCGCAGCGCCTCGATCTGCGGCTCGTACGGGCGGCCGCCGTAGATGGCCAGGGTCCGGATGCCCAGGTGCTTGCCGGCGCCCTTGAGGTCGTTCGCGACCTGGATGCACAGCTCGCGGGTCGGCACCACGACGAGCACCTGCGGGGTGCCGTCGCCCGGGACCTGCACGCGGTGCAGCAGCGGGACGCCGAAGCCGAGGGTCTTGCCCATGCCGGTGCGGGCCTGGCCGATGAGGTCGTCGCCGGCCATGGCCAGCGGGAGGGTGAGCGCCTGGATGGCGAACGTCCGCTCGATGCCGGCCTCGCCGAGAGCCTTGACGATCTCGGGCTTGACGCCGAAGGACGCGAAGGTCGGGGCCTCGGGCTCGACCTCGACGCCCGCCTGCAGCGGGTGCGACGTGTCGAGCGCGGCCGGGCCGGTCTCGCTGTGTTCCAGCGCGACGGCGGGGGTCTGTTCGGTTGTGGGAATTTCTGCGGTCAGGGTGATCGCCTCTCTCGTGACCAGCGCGCACAGCCGTGGGTCCGCTCGACACTCGACCGGGAGTAAACCCTGGTCCCTGGCGCTGTTCTGGAGCGCGGAACCGGTCCGTCCCGGGAATGCCGGAAGAGGCGTGCACGCACATTGCAGTACGTCGGCAGGCCACGTGACCTGCCTGTTTCCCGACGCCGGTATGGCGTACGGAAGCTCGATATCGTGTGCCAGTGTACCTGGTCAGCAGTTTTTCGACAGTACCCGGCGCGCCGGAACCAGTGTGATCGGTCTCGTCCCGACACGCCCGGGTGCTTCGGCGATACCCTGCCCCCGTGACCGAGCCCAAAGAGATCAGTGAAGGCGTAGTCGACCTTCTCGGGGTGATCGCCTATGGCGAACTGTCCGCGTTCGACCGGCTGGCGGAGGACGCGCGCAGCGCCCCCACGCTGGCCGGGCGGGCCGCGCTGGCGGCGATGGCGGCCGCCGAGATCGGTCACTACGGCCAGCTCGCCAAGCACGTGGCCGCGAACGGCGTCAAGATCGAAGACGCGATGGCCCCGTTCGTGAACCACATCGACGCCTGGCACGCTTCGACGCCCCCGAAGTCGTACCTGGAGTCGCTGGTCAAGGCCTACGTCGGCGACGGGCTCGCCGCCGACCTCTACCGGGAGATCGCCAGCTGGCTCGACCCGGAGACGAAGGACCTGGTGCTGACCGTGCTGGCCGACACCGGCCACTCGGCCTTCGCCGAACGCGAGGTCGCGGCCGGCATCGAGGCCGACCCCAAGACCCGCGACAAGCTCGCCCTGTGGGGCCGCCGCCTGCTCGGTGAGGCCCTGACCCAGGCCCAGTACGTCGTCGCCGAGCGCGACGGGCTGGCCGAGCTCATCATCAGCGGCTCGGGCGACCTTTCCGGAATCGCGGCGCTGTTCCGGCGGTTGCAACAGGGGCACACGAAGCGCATGCAGGCGCTCGGCCTGGGCTGAACCCGATGGAGTACCCGGAAGTGACGACGCGGTCGGGCGCGGACATGCGCCACCGGAACGAGCCGGTTCGGTTAGCCTTGGCCGGCACATCCCTTACGAATTTCCAGCGGAGGTCCCACGTGGAGGTCAAGATCGGCATCAAGGACACGCCGCGCGAGCTGGTGGTGTCCAGTGGCCAGTCTCCCGAAGAGGTGGAGAAGCTGGTCGCCGAGGCCCTGACGGCCGGTGACGGGCTCTTCCGCATCAACGACGAGAAGGGGCGCAAGTACATCGTCCCGTCCGACCGCATCGCGTACGTCGAGATCGCCCCCTCGGACGTCCGCAAGGTCGGCTTCGGCGTCGGCGACTGACTCGGTCCCGGCGGACTTCACCGTGACCCGCCGCGACGCCGGCAGCGAAGAGCGCGATTCGGACGCCGACCCGGACGGCTGCACCGCGCCGCGCACC